>NZ_JAPHWH010000019.1:0-59278 GCF_026241455.1 Bacillus sp. DHT2 | reverse complement strand
CACGTTGTTTGTTTCGTTCAGTTTTCAAAGAACTTGTTTGCCGCTCATTTGCGACTTCCTTATGTTAACATCTTCGTTTTTCGATGTCAACTAAGTTTTTTAATTTCTTTTTTCGCTTTCTGCTGTTCCGCATCAGCGACGGTTATTAATTTATCATATATTAACTACTTGAGTCAACACTTTTTAATAAAAAATTCTTTTTCTTACATAACGGATGCATTCTTCTGCATTTGCTACTCTTCTAAATAAACAAAAGAGAATTTTATATCGTTCTTCCATTGTCTTTTTTACGACATCATGTATTCGCTCGTCTGCAAAATCAAATAAAAGCTCATCCAGCTCTCTCTTCAATACATATTCTATTTCTTTCTGTTCTTCTTTTGTAATCATAATCCCAAGCAAACTATCACCTCAACAATTACTCATATGCCTATATAAATACAAATTAAAAAAACCACATAAACTCTAATCTTTAGGTGGAAGAGAACATCCGGTCATGCATAGGAGCGATCAGACCCTCTTTCCGCGTCCTATGCCAAATTAAAACAAAGAGAGAAACGAGTGTAGATCACCCTTTGTTCTTCCTAGCAGCGACTTATATGTTAGAAAATCAAAACATATATATAAAATAACGTAATATATTCATCAACTCTAATGACGAATGCATCACCACCAAAATTACAATTCATACTATATTGTCCATTATATCCATTTCCTACGATATTAATCGTTCAGTTCTCTTTTCAACTTTTTGAGCATATAAGTAACTGAAAAGGATTGGACAAAGGGGCGGAGTATTATGTTGTTCTTTTTTATAACAAGTAAACGTAAATTTAAGCACATTAGTTTAATTATTATACTGTCCTTGTTTACAGCATGGCTTCTTTTTTTTAAGACATATTCTCATCAATCGGCTTTTTCAACTGCAACTGGTCCAAAAGTCATTTACAAAGGCGATACCGCAAAAAAACAAGTTGCGTTAACATTCGATATTAGCTGGGGAGATAAAAAAGCAGTTCCTATTCTTGATACTTTAAAAGAAAGAGAAATTAAAAATGCGACTTTCTTCCTTTCTGCAGCATGGGCAGAAAGACACCCCGATATTGTCGAACGGATTATACAGGATGGTCACGAAATTGGCAGTATGGGATATAACTATACATCTTATACTTCTTTGGAGGTGAACGAAATGCGAAGAGACCTTTTACGTTCGCAAGATGTATTTACAAAGCTTGGCATAAAACAAGTCAAGCTCTTGCGGCCTCCTAGTGGGGAATTTAATAAAACAGTTCTCAAAGTAGCAGAGTCTCTTGGATATACTGTTGTACACTGGAGTAATAATTCAAACGACTGGAAAAACCCTGGTGTAAATAAAATTGTATCAACAGTTGCTAACAATCTACGAGGTGGAGACATCGTTTTATTACACGCTTCCGATTCGGCACTTCAAACAAATAAATCTCTACCGCTGCTCCTGCAAAAATTAAAAAGCGATGGCTATGAGCAAGTATCTGTATCACAGCTTATTTCTAACACAAGTGCAAGAAGTAATGACATAAAGTAAAAGTTTAATCAGTGGGAATTCTCCCCGCTGATTATTAGCCCTCACCAATCGGGCTTTTATGGACCGTTCATCTTGCACCTAACCTCTTTAATTCCGCTGAATTTTGAGGTGGAAGTGTTACTGTCCGCAAATAGCAGGATAAAAATCCCCCATACTAAAAAGGATACAGCACCCCATACGAAAGGTGCTGTATCCTTTTTCACTCGTATATTGTTAACTAACTGACTTACTTCTTTGTCCTATTAAACGATGTAATATGAGTAACTGATATGCATTACACAATAAAAGTGGTATAACCATCAAATATAACCAATCAGTATCATTAATCCGAAGCGCCGGTACCCATTCAAGGATTGTTACGACGACCATAAAGAATAAAGCCGGTATAAACGCTTTTTTATTCGTCTCTTTACTCTTTATATAGGCTACAAGTGCTCCAAATAAAAACAACATTCCTGCTACAAGAATATTATTCCCAAACGAAACGTCTCCATTTGCAACGAGTACCGATCTTAAATAAACAAAATCAAAAAGTACAAATGCAATGAAAAAGAGCTGAACTGCGTTCCAAAGAGCAGACGATCGGAACATTCCTAGTCCAAAACGATGAACTGTTAAATACGCAAAAAAGCCCATTTGACTAATTACACTAAAAATAAAACCAACGCCAAGTAACCAAAAAGAAATCATTAGAATTTCTTCACCGTCGAAATTTTGAAAAAATTTAGCGTACTTGTCCCATCCTAAAATAAAACCAATAAGGATTGTACTAATCCCCCCAAGTAGCAACGTCGTTAAAAATAGTCGTACCCATTTTCGGCTATTCACAACACATCCCCCATTATTGATATATTTCTACTTAAATTGTATCAATGACAATTTCAAAAAGCTAGCCATGAACATGTATAAATTCCTCTAAGATATTTATATTAAAAAAGAGAACTGTGTTGAAAGGAGCTCCAGCTAATGAAACGGATGCTGCTCGTTTTAGTTTCTTCACTTCTTTTTACTGTACTTGTCGCATGTGCACAAGGAAAAGAAGCGAAATCTGAATTAGATTACGATCAAACAAAAAAAATGATTGTCGATATTTTAAAAACCGATCAAGGAAAGAAAGCAATTCAAGATGTATTAACAGATGAGAAAATGAAACAAGCACTTATATTGGATGAAACTGTGGTCAAAAAAACGATTGAAGATGCGATGGTATCCGAAAAAGGGCAGCAGCTTTGGGAAAAACTATTTAAAGACCCAGAGTTTTCAGCGAAATTCGCAAAAAGTATCAGTAAAGAACAAACAGCCTTAATGAAAACTCTATTAAAAGACCCTGAATATCAAGCAGGCGTTATAGAAATTATGAAAAATCCCGAAGTAGAGAAGATGATGCTACAAACAATGAAAAGCAAAGAGTATCGTCAATATTTACAACAAGTATTAACAGAGTCCGCTGAAAGTCCACTCTTCCAAACTAAGATAATTGATATCATTAGCAAAGGTATTGAAAAAGCCGAAAAGAGCGGCGGCTCTGAAAAAAAAGAATCTGGCGGAGAAGGCGGTTCAAAAGGCGGAAGCAAAGAACAAAAATAAAACAACTCCTTGCACATAGGAAATTCCCCATCACCACATACAGGATGGGGAATTTTTCTACTTGCATAAATTTATTTTTGTTTAACTGATGTTCTATCAATAACTTGCTCAGCTATCGTCCGATAGATGACACCCGTTTTATGTGTATCCTCGTATACCGATGGCGCAAAATCTTCTTTATTCCAATCTGGTTGTTGAAGTGGAATTCGTCCTAATACATCTGTTTGTAATTCTGCGGCTAACTTATCTCCTCCGCCTTTTCCAAACACATACTCTTTCTCACCGGTTACTTTACTCTCGAAGTAAGCCATATTTTCAACAACCCCAAGAATACTATGTTCAGTACGAAGCGCCATAGCACCTGCACGAGCTGCAACAAATGCCGCTGTTGGATGAGGCGTTGTTACAATAATTTCTTTACAAGATGGTAGCATTGAGTGAACATCTAAAGCCACATCCCCTGTACCTGGTGGCAAGTCTAATACTAAATAGTCTAAATCGCCCCATTCCACCTCTGTAAAAAAGTGATTTAACATTTTACCAAGCATTGGCCCTCTCCAAATAACAGGAGCATTGTCTTCTACAAAGAAGCCCATTGAAATTACTTTTACCCCTAAGCGCTCCACTGGAATAATTTTATCGCCTCTTACGATTGGACGTTTTTCGATTCCCATCATATCAGGTACACTAAAGCCATATATATCAGCGTCAATAATACCAACTTTCTTTCCTAAACGAGCTAATGAAATCGCAAGGTTTACAGAAACCGTTGATTTACCAACTCCGCCTTTTCCACTTGCAACTGCTAAAAATGTTGTTTTAGAATGCTCTGATAATAAAGATTGACTTTCTTTCTCTTCTTGCGGTGGCGCAAACTGCGCTAGCTCTTCCTCTGTAAATTCAGCGAAACGCAAACCAACCGTTGCCGCTCCAAGTTCTTTCACAAGCTTCACAATAGTAGCCTGCAATTGCATTTGTTCAGCAGTCCCTGTTTTTACAATTGCAATTTTAACACTGACATGCTCTTTCTCAGGCTTTATATTTACCTCTTTAATTGCATTTGTTTCTTTTAATGTTTTATGTAGAAATGGATCATTAATCCCTTCAAGCGCCTCCACTACTTGCTCTTTCGTTACCATAATCAGCCCAGCCCCCTGTATGAAAAATAAAGTCATGTTAAATAAATTGGGTTTATTTATTTTCATTTCCAAAATAAATGCGTTTACATTTCCAGTATAACATATTTTCCGAAAACTTCGTTAACGAGAGGAACTCAAAAAAACCTCCTTACTCAGGAGGATTTCCTTTTTCCGTAAAATAACGTAGTATTCCCCGGTATATCGCAGCTGCAACCTTTTGCTGATACTTCTCTGAATTTAACATATATCGTTCATTTACATTCGATAAAAAACCAGCCTCAACTAAAGCACCTGGTGTTTTTGCATACTTAAGTAAATAAACACGGGAGATTGTTTTAGCTGAGCGGTTCGTATTTTCTAGGCTAGTTCGCAATTCAGCCTGTATAAACTTTGCTGCACGCTCATTTTCAATTAAAGACCGATAATAAAACGTTTGTGCTCCCTTCGAACTACTGCTAGGCAAAGCATTTAAGTGAACACTCACAAAAAAGTCTACATCCGGCTTATTAATAATCTGTACACGTTTTTTGAGATCTTCTGCTTTGCGCCTACTATATGACTTTGTGTCTTTATCAGCTAGATCATAATCTCCCTCTCGCGTTAAAATAACTAAAGCACCTTGTTCTTGCAAATAGTCTTGTACCATTTTTGTAATTTCAAGCGTAATGTCTTTTTCTACAATATCTTTACCACCAACCGCCCCTCCATCTGGTCCACCATGTCCGGCATCTAATACAATTACTTTTCCAGATAAGGGTAAATTCCAAGCTCTCCACGATTTTGTAATTTGAAATTCTTGTTTTACCAAGAAAAACAGTACAACCGCAGCAAGCATAAAAGAGATAATTCGAATTCTCTTCATACCTTTCCTCCTCCAGCTAGTCCCTCTAATTACTTATATGGGACAAGAGGAAAGTTTATGCTTTTCTTAATGCAGCTTTAAACGATATCTTCTTTCACCCTTTTCATACCCTTCGCGCCACCATGAACTAATAAACTGTTCACAGGACTCATACAGCAACTCCTTATCGTTTGATTCTATCTCCCGCATGGTCATGCTTGTTAAAAATTGAAACAACATTTCTGTTAATTGCTGCTCCTCTTCTAAAGCTCTATATTTCACATCAAAAAAAGATTCACCATAATAGCCAAATTTGCTATATCTTGCTCCTAATAAGTACGATTCAATTCCAAGTTCAATACAATAATCCTCGTACTGTCTGTGCAGCTCTTTCATATCGAAGGCATCACGAATATTAGATCTTAATGTTTTTAATGATAGTTCGCGAAGCATCTTCCGTTCATATTTCAACTGCTTTTCTTTTTGTTTTTCTTGTAAGCTAACAATGACATTCATAGCACTTATAAACCTCCCTAATACGTATTAGTCTAAACTTCTAAAGATGAAGCATACGTAAGAAGGCAGCACTAAAATATTCCAAGCAATAATAAGGGGACTAAAAATAATTGAGGATAATTATATAAATAAAAAACAATATAAAACCTTTCTCTGCCCCATGCCAACCAAGTTTAAACAAAAAGAACATACGAGTGCAGGTTACCTTTTGTTCTTCATAGCAGTGATTTATATCGTGAAAAATCAAAATGAATTTATCCCGTAAGCTCACGATGGTGGAAGTTTCACTTTATATAGTTCCATTAGGCATATTGAACTCCCCCCACCTTCACTTCGTTTAGAGGAGGGGGTCTTACTGGTTGAAATAATAAAAAACCCCAGCCAATAGACTGGGGTTTGAAGTTCGCAAAAATTAACGTTTTGAGAACTGAGGTGCACGACGTGCGCCTTTAAGACCGTATTTTTTACGCTCTTTCATACGTGCGTCACGAGTTAATAGACCTGCACGTTTTAATGTTAGACGGTATTCTGGATCAGCTTTTAATAAAGCGCGAGAGATACCGTGACGAATAGCACCAGCTTGACCAGTGTATCCACCACCATTTACGTTTACAAGTACATCGTAGTTACCTAAAGTTTCTGTTGCAACTAGAGGTTGTTTCACTACTTCACGTAATGCAGCAAATGGGATATAGTTTTCAAAATCACGACCGTTAATGATAACGCGTCCTTCGCCTGGAACTAGGCGTACGCGTGCTACTGAACTCTTACGACGTCCAGTACCATAGTATTGTACCTGTGCCAATGTAAGCCCTCCTTTAATTAATTATCCGCGAAGTTCGTAAACTTCTGGTTTTTGTGCTTGGTGTGGATGCTCAGCTCCAGCATACACATTTAATTTTTTAGACACTTGACGTCCTAAACGTCCTTTTGGAAGCATGCCTTTAATTGCAAGCTCTAACATTTGTACAGGGTAGTTTGTACGCATTTCTAGAGCTGTTCTTTGTTTAAGTCCACCTGGGTGGTTAGTGTGACGGTAGTAAATTTTATCGTTTAATTTATTACCTGTTAAATGAATTTTCTCAGCGTTAATAATAATTACATGATCACCCGTGTCAACGTGTGGTGTAAATGTTGGTTTGTTTTTACCACGTAAAATGGATGCTACTTCACTAGCAAGGCGACCTAAAGTTTGACCTTCAGCGTCAACCACATACCATTTACGCTCAACTTCGTTAGCTTTTGCCATAAAAGTCGTACGCATGTGTTTCCCTCCTCGTTATCTTTTCCATAGAAAAAATCTATTGTTTATCTTAAACACGATTTCCTTCCGGGGCTAATCGTGGTTTTAGAAACAATACCATATGTTATGATATCCTTTTGAGTTTCTAATGTCAAGCAAATGTTACACCAGGATTAGTTGTTATAGTTTACCTGCCATAAATAAAGCCCGTGCCCTGGCACCATCTTCCCGGCAAAATGACGATCTTGTTTTTTTAAAATCTCTGGAATGCTGTCAGGAACCATCTTTCCTTGTCCTATGCTAAGTAGTGTACCAACAATAATTCGAACCATATTATATAAAAATCCATTACCTACAAAACGAAAAATTAACTCATCATCTTGTTCCATTAAATCTATTTCATAAATTGTTCGCACTTTATCCTTTTTGTCAGTTTTTGCCGAACAAAACGAAGTGAAATCATGTGTTCCAATAAAATAAGGAATTGCTTTTCTTATAGATTCTATCTCAAGCGGATATGGATACTGGTATACGTAATTTCTACGGAATACATCAGCATTTTTAGATAATAATACACGGTAGCGATATTCTTTTCTCTCAACACCATAGCGTGCATGAAAATCTTCTGTTTTTTTCTCTACTTGCCTGACAACTATATCGTCTGGCAGCATCGTATTTAAGGCATTCATCCATTGCCATTCTTCAAGAGACAACGGTGTGTCAAAATGAATAACCTGTCCTCTTGCATGAACAGTAGAATCTGTTCGTCCTGATGCCTGAACACGAACAAGCTCTCCTTTATGCAACTTTTGCAGAGCTTTCTCTATTTCTTGTTGAACAGTACGATGCTGCGGTTGAATTTGATAACCGCAAAAATTGATGCCATCATATGCAACTGTACATTTTATTCTTTCCATTTCTCTATTCTCCATTACGATCGCACCCATGCTAGAATACATGCTAAACAAAGTAAACTTACTATCGTTAACGTATCGCTTGTTTTCCAGCGTAGCTGCCTAAATTTAGAACGTCCCTCACCACTTTGATACCCACGCGCTTCCATTGCAATCGCTAAGTCCTCAGCACGCTTAAAAGCACTAATAAAAAGCGGTACAAGCAAAGAAATAACCGCCTTTAATCGATCCTTTATCGGCCCACCAGAAAAATCAATACCACGGGATGCTTGTGCTTTCATAATTTTACTCGTCTCATCCATTAATGTTGGAATAAAACGAAGAGAAATAGACATCATCAATGCAATTTCATGAACAGGAACCTTTATACGCTTTAATGGCTTTAACAATGTTTCCATACCATCAGTAATTTCAATTGGTGTTGTTGTTAACGTTAATAATGTCGTCATTAAAATGATGACAAAGAAGCGTATAGAAATATATATCCCTTGCTCTAATCCCTTTTCATGTATCGAAAACCAACCAAGCTGAAGCAGTACATCCCCTTCTTTATTTGTAAAAATATGCAGAAAAAAGGTAAACAGAAAAATCCATAAGATTGGTTTTAAGCCCGAAAGTACATAACGAATCGGCACTTTTGCAAAAAATAAAGCAATGAGTGCATATAAAAATAAAAGTCCATATGAAATCGCATTATTTGCTAAAAAGACAACAAATACATATAAAAAGACAATCAACAGCTTCGCACGTGGATCAAGTTGATGAATGAGTGACCTACCTGGAATATATCTCCCAATAATCAACTGCTGCATGATTCATGACCACCTTTTCGTAACACCTGTACAACTTCATGAGTAAGATCCTCTAAAGATAAGGTAGCCTTCGGAATCGAAATACCAAACTTCTCTTCAATTGCACGTTTATACTTTAAAGACATTGGAAGATCCACGCCGATTTGTTCTAACTCATCTGCATGTAAAAATACTTCCTCTGCTGTTCCTTGCAAAAAGACCGTTCCTTTATGCATAACCACAATTTGATCCGCATATTTAGCAGCATCCTCCATATTATGGGTAACAAGGATTACTGTAAGCCCCTGTTCCTTATGAAGCTTATAAAACATCTCCATAAGCTCCTGCTGTCCTTTAGGATCAAGCCCTGCTGTGGGTTCATCTAATACAAGCACTTCCGGCTCCATCGCAAGTACGCCTGCTATTGCAACACGTCTCATTTGTCCACCACTTAACTCAAACGGCGAACGCGCTAATAGCTCTGGATCCAATCCTACAATCTCAATTGCATCCCTTGCCTTTTGTCTTGCTTCTTCTTCCGATACTCCGAAATTTGAGGGTCCAAAACAAATATCTTTCTCAACTGTTTCTTCAAATAACTGATGCTCTGGAAATTGAAAGACAACCCCTACTTTTTTTCGTAGCGGCTTTAATTTCTTTTCTTTCTTTTGTGAGGAAATCAAATGCTTCCCGATTTGGACCGTGCCATTTGTCGGCTGCAATAAACCATTTAAATGTTGAATCATCGTCGATTTGCCGGAACCAGTATGACCGATAATGGCATAATACCCCCCACTTGGAAACGACACGTTTACATCATAAAGCGCGCGTCTTTCAAATGGAGTTTTATATTGATAACGATGCTCTACTGTTTGGAATGTAATCTCCAAAGTTCGTTCACCAAGCTTTCCATTGTAAGATGCGTATTTTGCAGTGGAATTTCATTTCTTTTTAATAATTCTGCTATTTTCACTGAGAATGGTACATCTAATCCGATTTCCCTAAGCATATGAGAGGACTTGAAAATTTGCTCTGGCGTACCTACCTCTAATATTTCTCCCTGATTCAAAATGATAACACGGTCTGACTGTGCAGCTTCTTCCAAATCATGCGTAATCGATAACACGGTAATACCTTTTGTATCCACAAGCTTCCTCACCGTTTCAATTACTTCACGTCGTCCTTGTGGATCTAACATCGATGTTGCTTCATCCAATATTAAAATAGATGGTTGCAATGCTAGCACACCTGCAATTGCAACACGTTGCTTTTGTCCACCAGATAACGAATGAGGCTCTTCATTAAGAAACTCTTCCATTCGGACCATCTGCAGCGCTTGATTCATCCGTTCTACCATCTGTTCCCGAGGCATCCCGATATTTTCAAGACCAAATACAACATCATCCTGCACTGTTGTCCCGACAAATTGATTATCTGGATTTTGAAATACCATACCTATTTGCTTTCGAATATCCCATACCGTTTCTTCAGATAAAGTCATTGTATCATTTACAACAATCGTGCCTGATTCCGGTAAAAATAAACCATTTAATAATTTTGCAAGTGTAGACTTTCCTGAACCATTTTGTCCAATTACAGAAACCCATTCTCCCTCATATAAAGAGAATGATACGTCTTTTAGCGCATAAGAAGTTGCCCCGGGATATTGAAATGATATATTTTGCGTGCGAAGTTTCTCTTTTTTCAATGCAAGGCACCCTCTCTCATTACTTCATCAAGTTAGCCTATTTTCTATATTTAAAAAAAAAGGGCCACGACCAGTTACTTGAAAAGAACTGTCCTGCCCTTTTAATTATCATTATACTAACTCGATAATTACCATTGGTGCTGCGTCTCCGCGACGTGGACCAATTTTTGCAATACGAGTGTATCCGCCTTGACGCTCAGCATAGCGTGGAGCTACATCAGCGAATAATTTTTGAAGTGCATCTTGACCAGTCTCAGCATTAGCAACTTCATTGCGGATGAAAGATGCAGCTTGACGGCGAGCATGAAGATCTCCGCGTTTACCTAAAGTGATCATTTTTTCCACTACAGAACGAAGTTCTTTTGCACGAGTTTCTGTCGTTTGGATGCGCTCGTTGATAATTAAATCTGTAGCTAAGTCACGTAACATAGCTTTACGTTGCGCACTTGTACGGCCTAATTTTCTGTATGCCATTCGTAGTTCCCTCCTTTGTTGATGAGATTAAATCCTCAGTCGTCTTTACGTAAGCCTAAACCTAATTCCTCAAGCTTATGCTTAACTTCTTCTAAGGATTTACGTCCTAAGTTACGAACTTTCATCATATCTTCTTCTGTTTTGTTCGCAAGCTCTTGTACAGTATTAATTCCTGCACGTTTTAAGCAATTATAAGAACGAACAGAAAGATCAAGTTCTTCAATAGTCATTTCTAGAACTTTTTCTTTTTGATCTTCTTCCTTCTCGACCATAATCTCAGCATTTTGTGCTTCATCAGTTAAACCAACGAAGATATTTAAATGCTCAGTTAAGATTTTGGCACCTAAAGAGATAGCTTCTTTTGGCCCGATGCTTCCATCCGTCCATACATCAAGCGTAAGCTTATCATAATTTGCCACTTGTCCGACACGTGTCTTTTCCACTTGGTAAGTCACACGTGATACTGGAGTATAAATAGAATCAATAGGAATAACTCCTATTGGTTGATCTTCGCTTTTATTTGCATCAGCTGGCGTATACCCACGGCCACGCTTTGCAGTTAAACGCACGCGGAAATGCGCATCTTTTGCTAACGTCGCAATGTATAAATCTGGATTTAAGATTTCAACATCACTATCGTGAGTAATATCAGCAGCTGTGACAATACCTTCGCCCTGTACATCGATTTCCAACGTCTTCTCTTCTTCAGAGTAGATTTTAAGAGCTAACTTTTTCAAGTTTAAGATGATCGTCGTAACGTCCTCTACTACGCCCTCAACTGTTGAAAATTCGTGTAATACGCCATCAATTTGGATAGCAGTTACAGCGGCACCAGGGAGTGAGGATAAAAGAATACGACGTAAGGAGTTACCCAAAGTAGTACCATATCCACGCTCAAGCGGTTCAATCACGAATTTACCATATTTAGCATCTTCGTTAAGTTCAACCGTTTCGATTTTCGGTTTTTCAATTTCAATCATTAACTAAACCCTCCTTCAAAACGTCGAAACCTCGGCTAAACAAAGGAAAAAACCTCTGTCTAACCGAAAGTCCCCCTTAGGCAGTTCCCGATTGTGCACAACAAGCGATGTTTCTGTACGAAATTTCTCGATAATGCATCATATCCATTATAGACAAAAGGGAAAATTCTATACAGAAAAATTAAACACGACGACGTTTTGGCGGACGACATCCATTATGAGGAACTGGAGTAACATCTCTGATTGCTGTTACTTCTAGACCTGCAGCTTGAAGAGCACGAATTGCAGCTTCACGACCAGCACCAGGACCTTTTACAGTAACCTCTAAAGTTTTTAAACCATGCTCCATTGCAACTTTAGCAGCAGTTTCAGCAGCCATTTGCGCAGCGAATGGAGTAGATTTACGAGATCCACGGAAACCAAGTGCACCAGCACTAGACCAAGAAAGTGCGTTACCGTGAGTATCTGTAAGTGTTACGATTGTGTTGTTGAAAGTAGAACGAATATGAGCAATACCAGCTTCAATATTCTTTTTCACACGTTTTTTACGAGTGTTTGTTTTACGTGCCATTGTTAGTTCAACCTCCTTTACTTATTATTTCTTTTTATTTGCTACTGTACGACGTGGACCTTTACGCGTACGAGCATTATTTTTAGAATTTTGACCACGAACTGGTAAACCACGACGGTGACGAAGACCACGGTAAGAACCGATCTCCATTAGACGTTTAATGTTAAGAGAAACTTCACGACGAAGGTCTCCCTCAACTTTAACGCGGTCTACGATGTCACGGATACGTCCTAATTCGTCTTCCGTTAAATCACGAACTCGTGTTTCTTCAGAAACACCAGCTTCAGCAAGAATTTTTTCAGCAGTTGTGCGACCAATGCCGAATACGTAAGTTAAAGAAATAACAACGCGCTTGTCACGAGGAATATCTACACCTGCGATACGTGCCATTCCGAATGCACCTCCTTCTGATTAACCTTGTTTTTGTTTATGTTTAGGGTTTTCACAAATAACCATTACTTTTCCACGTCTACGAATAACTTTACATTTTTCGCAGATTGGTTTAACTGACGGTCTTACTTTCATGTCTCGAACCTCCTTAAAGATTACGGAGTGCTATATTATTTAAAACGGTACGTAATACGACCACGATTTAAATCGTACGGAGATAATTCTACCGTAACTTTGTCTCCTGGTAAAATCCGAATGAAGTTCATACGGATTTTACCAGAAACGTGAGCCAATACGACATGCCCATTCTCTAATTCTACTTTGAACATAGCATTTGGCAACGTTTCAAGAACGGTACCTTCGACTTCAATTACATCATCTTTAGCCATTCAATAGTTCTCCCTTCTTCAAATCAGTAACATTTTACACTGCTCTGAAATCCCGGAGAGCCAGCTACTTATAAAGTGGTAAGGATTTCGTATCCTGCTTCTGTAAGAGCAATCGTGTGCTCAAAATGTGCACACCATTTACCATCTACCGTTACCACTGTCCAGTCATCAGATAGTGTTTTTACATATCGTCTTCCTTGGTTCACCATCGGTTCGACACAGATGACCATTCCCGGCTTTAATCTAGGACCTTTATTTGGTGGACCGTAGTGCGGGATCTGAGGGTCCTCATGTAAGTCTTGCCCGATTCCGTGACCAACATACTCCCTAACGATCGAGAATCCATTATCTTCAGCATACGTTTGAACTGCATGTGAAACATTTGATAATCTCACGCCTGGTTTTATTTGTTCTAGACCAAGATACAACGATTTTTCTGTGACATCAAGTAGCTTTTGAACAGATTCAGAAATGTTTCCTACTGGATACGTCCACGCAGAATCTCCATGGTACCCATTGTATTTCGCACCAATATCGATACTGATGATATCACCTTCTTGGAGCTTGCGCTTACCTGGAATCCCATGTACAAGCTCTTCATTTACAGAAGCACAGATGCTTCCCGGAAATCCGTTGTATCCTTTAAAAGATGGTGTAGCACCATATTTTCGAATCGTCTTTTCCGCTATTTGATCGAGCTCTTTCGTTGTAATTCCTGGAGTAATATGCTTTTTCAACTCTTGATGAGTTAAAGCAACGATCTTGCCAGCTTCTCGCATGATTTCTATCTCGCGAGGAGTTTTGCAAATGATCATTACGCTAAGTCTCCAATGAGAACATCAATATCAGCAAATACCTTATTGATATCTTGCTCACCATTAATGCTTTGTAAGTAACCAAGCTCTTCATAGAAATCAAGCAAAGGTTTTGTTTGCTTAATATTTACCTCTAAACGATTCGCTACAGTTTCTTCATTGTCATCAGAGCGTTGATATAATTCGCCACCACATTTATCGCACACGTCAGCTTTTGCTGGCGGATTGAATTCTAAGTGGTAAGTCGCACCGCACTCTTTACAAATACGACGGCCTGTAAGACGTTTTAATAGCAATCCTGAATCCACATTAATGTTTAAAACATAGTCGATTTTTTTGCCAAGATCTTTCATAATCTCTTCAAGTGCAGATGCCTGTGCAACTGTTCGTGGGAAACCATCTAGTAAGAAGCCTTTTACACAGTCTTCTTGACTTAAACGTTCACGAACAATTCCGATTGTAACTTCATCTGGAACAAGCGCACCTTTATCAATAAAGGACTTTGCTTGTAAACCAAGTTCAGTTTCAGCCTTCATAGCTGCACGGAACATATCTCCTGTTGAGATGTGAGGGATGTTATACTTGGCAACAATCTGTTCGGCTTGTGTACCTTTACCAGCACCAGGAAGCCCCATTAAAATTAAGTTCATCCTTGTTCCCCCTCAATACATGAGCATGTAGGGAAGACAATTCTTCCCACTTACTCACTGCTTGATAAACCCTTTGTAATGGCGTTTTACCAGTTGGCTTTCTAGCTGCTTCATTGTTTCTAAAGCAACGCCGACAACGATTAACATACTCGTTCCACCGATCTGTGCAGATGGAGGAAGATTTCCCAATTTCGTAAAGATAACTGGAAGAATTGCAATCGCTGCTAGGAAAATAGATCCTACAAAGGTCAAACGATACAAGATTTTTGTTAGATATTGTTCTGTATTCTTACCCGGACGAATACCTGGAACATATCCACCTTGCTTGTTTAGGTTTTCTGACATTTGCTCTGGATTAACCTGAACAAATGCATAGAAGTATGCGAAGGCTACAATGAGCGCTACATATATTATCATTCCCACTGGGTGGGAATAGTTAAAGTTTGCAATAATCCACTGCGATACGTCATGTTTCGGGAAGAACTGTGCAATAGTTGGAGGTGTAATTAAGAATGAAACAGCAAAAATTACTGGAATAACACCCGCACTATTTACCTTAAGCGGTAAATGTGTGTTTTGTGCTCCAGCATGATTCCCATTTCCTCCTGTTACACGCTTCGCATATTGAATTGGGATCTTTCTAACAGCTTGTTGAATGAAAATAACACCAACAACAACTGCTAACACAGCTAGTAAAATCAATACAACTTTAACGATACTCATGAACAATTGATCTCCGGCATTTTGAAACTGTTGTTGATACACTTGAGATATTACACTTGGGATCGCTGCGGCAATACCACCAAAGATTAGGATGGAAATACCATTACCTACACCTTTAGCTGTAATCTGTTCACCTAACCACATTAAAAATGCAGTACCAGCAGTCAGTACCGTAGCAATGTATAAATAAGTGCTCCAACCTGGATTCAAAATTAACTGTCCACCTACCATACCGTTAAAACCGATTGACATACCAAACCCCTGAATAAACGCAAGAACAATTGTAAAATAACGCGTGAATTGCGTTAGTTTACGACGGCCCATTTCGCCTTGCTTCGACCATTCCGAAAATTTAGGAACAACATCCATCTGCAATAATTGCACGATGATGGATGCTGTAATATACGGCATGATTCCCATCGCAAAGATGGAGAAGTTTTTCAACGCGCCACCGCCAAATGTATTTAGGATGCCTAATGCATTTAACTGATCTTGTGCTTTCAGTACGTCTCCATTTGTAAATGGCACTGGGATAAACGTGCCAATCCTGAATACGATTAGCATCGCTAAAGTGAATAATATTTTACGTCTTATCTCAGCAACGCGCATAAAGTTGGAGATTGTACGAAACATTAGATCACCTCAACTGATCCGCCAGCTGCTTCAATTGCTTCTTTAGCACTTGAAGAGAACTTGTGCGCTTTAACAGTTAATTTTTTCTCTACAGCTCCGCTTGCAAGAACTTTAACACCGTCGTTTAATTTGCTGATAACGCCAGTTTCCAGCAATAATTCAGGTGTTACTTCTGTACCATCTTCAAAACGATTTAACGTTGCTAAGTTTACGATAGCAAACTCTTTACGGTTAATGTTTGTGAAGCCGCGTTTTGGTAAACGACGGAATAATGGAGTTTGACCACCTTCGAAGCCAAGACGAACACCGCCACCAGAACGTGCGTTTTGTCCTTTATGACCTTTACCAGCAGTTTTACCGTTACCAGAACCGATACCACGACCGACACGGTTACGTACTTTACGAGAACCTTCTGCAGGTTTTAATTCATGAAGTTTCATTCCCAGGCACCTCCTTATATTAATGAGTTATCCTTAAGCTTCTTTTACAGTTACAAGGTGAGAAACTTTGTTGATCATACCAAGAATAGCAGGAGTTTCTTCCTTAACTACAGTTGAATTCAACTTTTTAAGACCTAAAGCTTCTACCGTCGCACGTTGATCTTGTGGACGACCAATTACACTACGAGTGAGGGTAATTTCTAACTTTTTCGCCATTTGTTTTCCCTCCTTCTTAACCTAGTAGCTCTTCTACAGATTTACCGCGTAATTTTGCAACATCTTCAGCGCGCTTAAGCTCGCTTAATCCGTTCACAGTAGCGCGAATCATGTTAATTGGTGTGTTAGAACCAAGAGATTTCGAAAGAATATCTTGTACACCAGCTAATTCAAGTACCGCACGAACTGGTCCACCAGCAATAACTCCAGTACCTTCAGCAGCAGGTTTTAAGAATACTTCACCAGCTCCAAAATGACCGTTGATTGTGTGTGGAATTGTTGTACCAACTAATGGTACTGTGATTAAGTTTTTCTTAGCGTCTTCGATAGCTTTGCGAATTGCGTCTGGTACCTCTTGTGCTTTACCCGTACCGAATCCAACATGACCGTTTTTATCGCCAACTACAACTAGTGCAGCAAAGCGGAAACGACGACCACCCTTAACAACTTTCGCGACACGATTTATCGTAACTACACGTTCTTCAAGTTCTAATTTACTTGGGTCAATGCGATGCATCAATTTTCCCTCCTTTGACCATTAAAATTGTAATCCAGCCTCACGAGCAGCTTCAGCTAGAGCTTTAACACGGCCATGGTATAAGTAACCACCGCGATCAAATACTACTTCTTTAACGCCTTTCTCTACAGCACGCTTAGCAACTGATTCTCCAACTTTCGTAGCAGCTTCAATATTGCTAGTACCGTTAAGAGCAAGGTCTTTATCAAGAGTAGATGCACTTACTAATGTTACACCATTTACATCATCAATAACTTGAGCGTAAATATGTTGGTTAGAACGGAACACATTTAAACGTGGACGTTCTGCAGTACCAGTAAGTTTTGCACGTACGCGTGCATGTCTTTTCTTACGAGTCGCATTTTTATCAGCTTTAGTGATCATTCTTGTCACTCCTTTCTCTCACCTAACGGGTTTACTTAGCAGTTTTACCTTCTTTACGACGAACAACTTCGCCTTCGTAACGAATACCTTTGCCTTTATATGGCTCTGGAGCACGTACAGCACGGATGTTAGCAGCAAATTCGCCAACACGTTGCTTGTCGATACCTTTAATTACGATTTTAGTTGGTGCAGGTACTTCAACTTCAAGTCCTGCTTCCGGAGTCATTTCTACTGGATGAGAATAACCTACGCTTAATACAAGTTTATCACCTTGTTTTTGAGCACGGTAACCAACACCGACTAATTCAAGTCCGCGTGCGAAACCTGTAGTTACACCTTCAACCATGTTTCCGATTAAAGCACGAGTTGTACCGTGTAATGCACGGTGTTCCTTCTGTTCAGATGGACGCTCAACTGTTAGTGTATTTTCTTCAATTTTGATAGACATATCAGCATTGAAAGTACGAGTTAATTCACCTTTAGGGCCTTTTACTGTTACAGTATTGTCTTCTGCAACTGTGATAGTAACACCTGCAGGGATTTCAAGAATCTTTTTACCAATACGAGACATGTGGTCACACCTCCGTTCGTTTTAAATATATATTACCAAACGTATGCTACTACTTCTCCACCAGTTTGTAATTGACGAGCATCTTTGTCTGTCATTACTCCCTTAGATGTAGAAACAAGAGCGATACCTAATCCGTTAAGTACACGTGGTACTTCGTCAGCTTTAGCGTAAACGCGTAAGCCAGGTTTACTGATACGTTTTAATCCAGTGATTACACGTTCATTGTTTGCACCATATTTCAGGAAAATACGAAGGATACCTTGTTTGTTATCCTCGATGTATTCTACATCACGAATGAAACCTTCACGTTTTAAAAGTTCAGCGATCTCTTTTTTGATTTTAGAAGCAGGAACCTCTAATTTCTCATGACGTACCATGTTCGCATTACGGATGCGAGTAAGCATGTCTGCAATTGGATCTGTCATCACCATGTGTTTTACCTCCTTCCCATTTGTGGGTTTTACCAACTAGCTTTTTTAACACCAGGAATTTGACCTTTATATGCAAGTTCACGGAAACAAATACGGCAAAGTTTAAATTTGCGGTATACAGAATGCGGACGACCGCAGCGTTCGCAACGTGTATACTCTTGTACTTTAAACTTAGGAGTACGCTTTTGTTTCGCGATCATAGATTTTTTAGCCACGTTTTCGCCTCCTCTACTTAGCGTTGGCTTCCATTATTTTTGGAATGGCATACCGAATTGTGTTAAAAGTTCACGAGCTTCTTCATCAGTTTTCGCTGTAGTAACGATTACGATGTCCATACCGCGGACTTTACTTACTTTATCATAATCAATCTCAGGGAAAATTAGTTGCTCTTTAACACCTAATGTGTAGTTACCACGACCGTCGAATGATTTCTTAGAAACACCACGGAAATCACGCACACGTGGTAAAGAAACTGATACTAATTTGTCGAAGAACTCATACATTTGCTCACCGCGTAAAGTTACTTTTGCACCGATTGGCATACCTTCACGAAGGCGGAAACCAGCGATTGATTTTTTAGCGCGAGTTACAACAGGTTTTTGACCTGCGATATGCGTTAATTCTTCTACTGCATTGTCTAAAGCTTTTGAGTTAGATACCGCGTCACCAACACCAGTGTTGATTACGATCTTTTCGATTTTCGGTACTTCCATCACAGATTTATAGTTAAACTTGCTCACTAGAGCAGGAGTAATTTCCTTTTGGAACTTCTCTTTAAGGCGATTCAATGAAGTGACCTCCTTTCTTAAGAAAATTATTTATCTAATAATTCACCAGATTTTTTTGCAATACGAACTTTTTTACCATCTTCTACTTTGAAGCCTACACGAGTAGGTTCGCCTGTTTTCGGATCTAATACCATAACATTAGAAACGTGAATAGGTGCTTCTTTCGTAATAATTCCACCTTGTGGATTTAATTGAGATGGCTTAGAGTGTTTCTTAACGATGTTAACACCCTCAACGATAACACGGTTTTGCTTTGGGAAAGCCACAAGGATAACACCTTGTTTTCCTTTGTCTTTACCAGTGATTACCTGTACTTTATCACCTTTTTTTACATGCATCTTAATTCTGCACCTCCTTAGCAAGGCAATACCTTAAATTATAGAACTTCTGGAGCTAAAGAAACGATCTTCATGAAGTTGCTATCACGTAATTCACGAGCTACTGGTCCAAAGATACGAGTACCACGTGGGCTCTTATCGTCTTTAATGATAACCGCTGCGTTTTCATCAAATTTAATGTAAGAACCGTCCGGACGACGAGCTCCGCTCTTCGTACGTACCACTACTGCCTTAACAACGTCACCTTTTTTAACAACGCCACCTGGTGTTGCTTGTTTTACCGTAGCAACGATAATATCACCAATGTTAGCATATTTACGACCAGAGCCGCCTAATACTTTAATTGTTAAAAGTTCACGTGCACCAGAATTGTCAGCAACTTTCAAACGAGATTCTTGTTGGATCATGTTATGAAACCTCCCTTCGGACTAAAAATTCCGATTCGTCTATTTAGATAATAACCGCTTCTTCAACGATTTCAACTAAACGGAAACGCTTAGTAGCAGAAAGCGGGCGAGTTTCCATGATTTTTACGATATCGCCAATTTTTGCTTGGTTTTGCTCATCATGGGCTTTGTACTTTTTAGAATACTTAACACGTTTTCCGTACAAGGAATGAGTTTTGTAAGTTTCAACTAAAACTGTAATCGTTTTGTCCATTTTGTCAGACACTACACGACCAGTATAAACTTTGCGTTGGTTACGTTCGCTCACTATGCAAACCTCCCCTCAATTTATCGATTAATTCCGATCTCTCTTTCACGAACTACAGTTTTCATACGAGCGATCGCTTTACGCACTTCACGGATGCGAGTTGGATTCTCTAATTGTCCTGTAGCAAGTTGGAAGCGAAGATTAAACAACTCTTCCTTTAAAGCTTTAACTTTTGTTTCGATTTCGGCAGTGGTTAATTCACGAATATCATTAGTTTTCATTAGATTCACCACCATTTTCTTCACGTTTTACGAATTTACATTTCACTGGTAATTTGTGAGCTGCAAGACGTAATGCTTCGCGTGCTACCTCTTCAGATACACCCGCGATTTCGAACATAATTTTCCCAGGTTTTACTACTGCTACCCAGCCTTCTGGTGCCCCTTTACCGGAACCCATACGTACTTCTAGAGGTTTTGCAGTGTAAGGCTTAGAAGGGAAAATTTTAATCCATACTTTACCGCCACGTTTCATGTAACGAGTCATTGCACGACGAGCAGCTTCGATTTGACGGTTTGTAATCCATGAAGCAGCTTGTGCTTGTAAACCGAATTCACCGAAAGCAATTTCAGCTCCACCTTTTGCACGACCACGCATTTTACCACGATGCTCTCTACGATATTTTACGCGTTTAGGCATTAACATATTATTTTCCTCCTTCCTCAGAAGCTTTCTTTTTTGTAGGAAGGACTTCTCCACGGTAGATCCATACTTTTACGCCTAATTTACCGTATGTTGTATCAGCTTCAACTGCTGCATAGTCAATATCAGCGCGAAGTGTATGAAGTGGAACAGTTCCTTCACTGTAAGATTCTGCACGAGCGATATCAGCTCCGCCAAGACGACCAGAAACCTGTGTTTTAATACCTTTAGCTCCTGCACGCATAGCACGTTGAATTACTTGCTTCTGTGCACGACGGAAAGATACACGGTTTTCTAATTGACGAGCGATGTTTTCGCCTACTAATTTAGCGTTAAGATCAGCTCTCTTAACTTCTAAGATGTTGATGTGTACACGCTTGCCTGTTAATTGGTTAAGAGCTTTACGAAGTGCTTCAACTTCTGTACCACCTTTACCAATTACCATACCAGGTTTTGCAGTGTGAATTGTAACATTTACACGATTTGCTGCACGTTCGATCTCTACTTTAGCAACAGCAGAATCTTTTAAGCGTACAGTAATGTACTCACGGATTTTGATGTCTTCATGTAATAATGTAGCGTAATCTTTTTCAGCGAACCAACGAGATTCCCAGTCACGGATAACACCGACACGAAGACCAATTGGATTAACCTTCTGACCCATCGATTATCCCTCCTTCTTTTCTGATACCACAACTGTAATGTGGCTTGTGCGTTTGTTAATTTGGCTTGCACGACCCATTGCACGTGGACGGAAACGTTTCAACGTTGGACCTTCGTCAACGAAAACTGTTTCAACAACTAGGTTGTTAATGTCCATTTCGTAATTGTGCTCTGCATTTGCGATTGCAGATTTTAAAACTTTCTCTACAACTGGAGAAGCAGTTTTTGGTGTGTGGTTAAGGATAGCAATCGCTTCACCCACTTGCTTACCTCGGATTAAGTCTACAACTAAACGAACTTTACGAGGAGCAATACGAACTGTTCTCGCTACTGCTTTAGCTTGCATTGAAGTGCCTCCTCTCATTATCTTCTAGTTTTCTTATCGTCAGCAAGGTGACCTTTGTACGTACGAGTTGGTGCGAATTCACCTAACTTATGGCCAACCATATCCTCAGTGATGTACACAGGTACGTGTTTACGACCATCATATACAGCAATTGTATGACCGATGAACTGAGGGAAGATTGTTGAACGGCGAGACCAAGTTTTAACAACTTGTTTTTGCTCAGATGCAACTAATTTTTCCATTTTGCTCATTAAGTGATCATCGACAAATGGTCCTTTTTTTAAGCTACGAGCCATTGTGGTGCCTCCCTTCGTGATTGGCGTACGGTTCTAGAAATGAACCGTACTACAATCCCATTATTTTTTACGACGACGAACGATAAATTTATCAGACGCTTTATTTTTCTTACGAGTCTTGAATCCAAGAGTTGGTTTACCCCATGGAGACATTGGAGACTTACGTCCGATTGGAGAGCGTCCTTCACCACCACCGTGTGGGTGATCAACTGGGTTCATTACAGAACCACGAACTGTTGGGCGCTTACCTAACCAGCGAGAGCGACCCGCTTTACCGATTTTGATAAGTTCATGTTGTTCGTTACCTACTTGACCGACTGTAGCGCGACAAGCAGATAATACTAAACGCACTTCACCAGAAGTTAAACGTACAAGTACGTATTTTCCTTCTTTACCAAGTACTTGAGCAGATGTACCAGCAGAACGAACTAATTGTCCGCCACGACCAGGCTTAAGCTCGATGTTATGAACAACAGTACCTACTGGAATGTTGATTAATGGTAATGCGTTACCGATTTTAATGTCAGCTTCAGCGCCAGACATAACTTCCATACCTACTTCTAAGTTTTTAGGAGCAAGGATGTAACGTTTTTCACCGTCAACGTAGTTAATTAATGCGATATTCGCAGAGCGGTTTGGATCGTATTCGATCGTAGCAACGCGTCCTGGAATTCCATCTTTGTTACGTTTAAAGTCGATGATACGGTATTGACGCTTATGTCCGCCACCTTGGTGACGTACAGTAATTTTACCTTGGTTATTACGACCAGCCTTTTTGCTTAAAGGCGCAAGTAAAGACTTTTCCGGTCTGTCAGTCGTAATTTCAGCGAAATCATTCGTAGTCATGTTACGACGACCGTTAGTAGTTGGTTTATACTTCTTAATTGCCATCTCAATTTCCCTCCTTCTTTAGTAAGAATTAAACACCTTGGAAGATTTCGATTTCTTTGCTGTCAGCAGTTAGCTTAACGATTGCTTTACGACGACGGTTAGTAAAACCAGCGTGACGACCAACGCGTTTTGCTTTCGGCTTGTAGTTCATGATATTTACTTTGTCTACATTAACACCAAAGATCGCTTCTACAGCGTCTTTAACTTCTGTTTTATTAGATTTAACGTCCACATCGAACGTGTATTTTTTTTCAGCCATCATTTCCATAGAACGTTCAGTGATAACTGGGCGCTTAATGATATCACGAGGATCTCTCATTATGCAAGCACCTCCTCTACTTTTTCCACTGCCGCTTTTGTCATGATTAGCTTATCATGATGAAGCACGTCTAAAACGTTTACGCCATCAGCAGTGATTACTGTTACTCCAGGAATATTGCGAGCAGATAACTCTACAGCTTCGTTTGCATCAGCAGTTACGATAAGAGCTTTCTTCTCTACAGTTAATCCTTTAAGTACTGCTACCATGTCTTTTGTTTTTGGTGCATTTAACACTAGGTCTTCAAGAACTACAATGTTGTTCTCAACTACTTTAGTAGCTAATGCAGATTTAATAGCTAAGCGACGAACTTTCTTAGGAAGTTTGTAAGCATAGCTTCTTGGTGTAGGTCCGAATACCGTACCACCACCACGCCATTGAGGAGAGCGGATAGAACCTTGACGAGCACGTCCAGTTCCTTTTTGACGCCATGGTTTACGACCACCACCGCGCACTTCAGAGCGAGTTTTTACTTTGTGTGTACCTTGACGTAAAGATGCACGTTGCATCATTACAGCTTCGAAAAGTACAGCTTCATTTGGTTCGATACCGAAAATAGCTTCAGCTAATTCGATTTCACCAACCTGTGAACCAGTTTGGTTATATACAGTAACTTTTGGCATTGGAATTCCTCCTTCCTATTGTGAATTATTTACTAACCTTCACAGCGCCTTGAACAACTACAAGAGATTTCTTAGCACCTGGAACGTTACCTTTTACTAGTAATAAGTTGCGCTCAGCGTCAACTTGAACGATTTCTAAGTTTTGGATTGTAACTTGGTCTCCACCCATACGTCCAGCAAGTTTTTTACCTTTGAATACACGGTTCGGAGCAACTGGGCCCATTGAACCAGGACGACGGTGATAGCGAGAACCATGAGACATAGGTCCGCGAGATTGTCCGTGGCGTTTAATAACACCTTGGAAACCTTTACCTTTAGAAATTCCTGTTACGTCAACGATTTCACCTGCAGTGAAAACTTCAACTTTTACCTCTTGACCAACCTCTAATCCGTCCACGTCTGCATCGCGGATTTCGCGAATGAAGCGCTTAGGAGTAGTAGATGCTTTAGCAGTGTGGCCTTGTTCAGGTTTGTTAGTTAACTTTTCACGTTTATCGTCAAATCCTAACTGAATTGCATTATAGCCGTCAGTTTCTGTTGTTTTCTTTTGAAGAACAACGTTTGGAGTCGCAGCGATTACTGTTACTGGGATTAACTCACCGTTTTCAGCAAATACTTGAGTCATACCGATCTTTCTTCCTAAGATTCCTTTGGTCATGAGTTACACCTCCTACATTTTTAAGTTATATAAATTATAATTTGATTTCGATATCTACACCAGATGGTAAGTCTAAACGCATTAATGAATCTACTGTTTGCGGAGTAGGACTCACGATGTCGATTAGACGTTTGTGCGTGCGCATTTCGAATTGCTCACGAGAATCTTTGTACTTATGAACAGCACGAAGAATTGTGTAAACAGTTTTTTCAGTTGGTAATGGGATCGGACCAGAAACTGTTGCCCCAGAACGCTTAGCTGTTTCTACAATTTTCTCAGCTGACTGATCAAGAATACGGTGATCGTAAGCTTTTAAACGGATACGGATTTTTTCTTTTGCCATTATTTTCCCTCCTTCGTTCGCCTATTTCTAAAATAGACCTTCTCCATGGAAATTTCCCCACACCATGCCATGGCAAAGCGGCCGGGTGTGTCAGCAACCTTCCACTTCATCGCAGTCAAAGACCAACATTGTCTATTATACAATGTTATTCGTCTAGATGCAAGCATCTTTTTGTTTGCATCTACTTTTCTCTACTTTTGCTATTATACATGGCACTTTAAAGAATTTCAAGTTTTCATCTACTCTCATTTAACTTACAATTTTTGGTCGTTACTTTCGTTTTATATACTATAGAAGAAACTCATTCAAAAATAGAAAATGCACCTCTTTCTTCTATATAAACAAGCAATAAAAAAACTCAAGGGAGAATCCCTTGAGTTTTTAATAATCTATTTAAAGATTATTCAGCAACGATTGTAGCAACTACACCGTAACCTACTGTACGTCCACCTTCACGAATAGAGAATTTAGTTCCCTCTTCGATTGCGATTGGAGCGATAAGTTCGATAGTCATTTCGATGTTGTCACCAGGCATTACCATTTCAGTACCTTCTGGTAATTGGATGATACCAGTTACGTCAGTTGTACGGAAATAGAATTGCGGACGGTAGTTAGCGAAGAATGGAGTGTGACGTCCACCTTCTTCTTTAGATAATACGAAAACTTCAGCTTTGAATTTAGCATGAGCTTTTACAGAACCGCTTTTAGCAAGAACTTGTCCACGTTGGATGTCTTCACGAGCAACCCCACGAAGTAGAGCACCAATGTTGTCTCCAGCTTGAGCTTGGTCAAGAAGTTTACGGAACATTTCTACACCAGTTACAGTTGTAGAAGCGTTCTCTTCAGCAAGACCGATGATTTCTACTACGTCACCAACTTTAACTACTCCACGCTCTACACGTCCAGTTGCAACTGTACCACGACCTGTGATAGAGAATACGTCCTCGATAGGCATTAAGAATGGTTTGTCAGTTTCACGTTCTGGAGTTGGGATGTAAGCATCAACTTCAGCCATTAATTCGATGATTTTTTCTTCCCACTCAGCTTCTCCTTGAAGAGCTTTAAGAGCAGAACCTTTAACTACAGGAATATCGTCGCCTGGGAATCCGTATTCAGATAATAGGTCGCGAACTTCCATTTCTACTAATTCTAATAATTCTTCGTCGTCTACCATGTCGCATTTGTTTAAGAATACAACGATGTAAGGAACACCTACTTGACGAGAAAGAAGGATGTGCTCACGTGTTTGAGGCATTGGGCCATCAGCAGCAGATACTACTAAGATACCGCCGTCCATTTGAGCAGCACCAGTGATCATGTTTTTAACATAGTCAGCGTGACCTGGGCAGTCAACGTGTGCATAGTGACGAGTTTCAGTTTCGTACTCAACGTGTGCAGTTGAGATTGTGATACCGCGCTCTCTTTCTTCTGGAGCAGCATCGATTTGGTCGTATCCGCGTGCTTCAGCACCACCAGCTTTTGCAAGAACTGTAGTGATCGCAGCAGTTAATGTAGTTTTACCATGGTCAACGTGGCCGATTGTACCGATGTTAACATGGGGTTTAGAACGTTCGAATTTAGCTTTAGCCATTCTAAATTCCTCCTTAGTTTATATAGGTTATTTTATATTTAGACTAGAAAGTGAAACTTAAGTCCCACTTTCTAAGCTTACATAAGTAGTTATACTTGAACAATCGATAAAAATCAATTATTCACCTTTATTTTTTTTGATAATTTCTTCTGAAACAGACTTCGGTACTTCTTCATAATGATCAAATGTCATTGAGAATGTTCCGCGTCCTTGCGTGTTAGAACGTAATGACGTTGCATAACCGAACATTTCAGAAAGTGGAACCATAGCGCGAACAACTTGTGCGTTACCGCGAGCTTCCATACCTTCTACACGTCCACGACGAGATGTTACGTCACCCATAATGTCACCCATGTACTCTTCAGGAATTACAACTTCAACTTTCATCATTGGCTCAAGAATTACTGGGCTACATTTAGAAACCGCAGCTTTAAGCGCCATAGATGCAGCGATTTTGAACGCCATCTCAGAGGAGTCAACATCATGGTAAGATCCATCAACTAATGCAGCTTTAATGTCAACTAGTGGATAACCAGCTAGTACACCATTTTTAAGTGCATCTTCAAGACCTGCTCCAACAGCTGGGATGTATTCACGTGGAACTACACCACCGACGATCTTGTTTTGGAATTCGAATCCTTTACCTTCTTCATTAGGTTCAAACTCAATCCAAACGTGACCGAATTGTCCACGACCACCAGATTGACGAGCGAACTTACCTTCAACTTTCGCAGCAGCACGGAAAGTCTCACGGTATGCTACCTGAGGAGCACCAACGTTTGCTTCCACTTTGAATTCACGACGCATACGGTCAACGATGATATCAAGGTGAAGTTCACCCATACCAGCGATGATTGTTTGGCCAGTTTCTTGGTCAGTGTGAGCACGGAATGTTGGATCTTCTTCAGAAAGCTTAGATAATGCTGTACCCATTTTATCTTGGTCAGCTTTAGATTTTGGTTCGATAGCTACAGAGATAACTGGCTCTGGGAATTCCATAGACTCAAGGATAACAAGGCTCTTCTCGTCACAAAGAGTATCACCAGTAGTAGTATCTTTTAAACCAACAGCAGCAGCGATATCACCAGCGTAAACTGTTGAAATCTCTTCACGGCTGTTAGCGTGCATTTGTAGGATACGTCCTACACGCTCACGCTTACCTTTAGTTGAGTTTTTCACGTATGATCCAGAGTTTAACACACCAGAATATACACGGAAGAACGTTAATTTACCAACATAAGGGTCAGTCATGATTTTGAATGCTAGAGCTGCGAATGGCTCTTCATCGCTAGACTTACGTTCTACAGCTTCATCTGTATCCGGAAGAGTACCTTTAATAGCAGGTACATCTAATGGAGATGGTAAGTAGTCAATAACTGCGTCTAACAGAATCTGAACACCTTTATTTTTGAATGCAGAACCACAGATTACTGGGAAGAATTCAACAGAAGTTGTAGCCTTACGGATACCAGCTTTAAGCTCTTCTACAGTAATTTCTTCACCTTCTAGGTACTTCATCATCATTTCTTCATCAAGCTCAGCTACCGCTTCAATAAGTTTTCCACGGTATTCTTCAGCTAGTTCTTTGTGCTCTTCAGGAATTTCAACACGCTCGATGTCTGTTCCTAAATCGTTACCGTACATGTAAGCACACTCTTCAACAAGGTCAATGATACCATTGAACTCGTCCTCAGCACCGATTGGTAACTGAATTGGATGTGCGTTTGCTTGTAAACGATCGTGGATTGTTCCTACAGAGTATAAGAAATCTGCACCGATCTTATCCATTTTGTTAACGAATACGATACGAGGTACGCCGTAAGTAGTAGCCTGACGCCAAACAGTTTCTGTTTGTGGTTCTACACCAGATTGTGCATCAAGTACTGCTACCGCACCATCAAGTACACGTAAAGAACGTTCTACTTCTACTGTGAAGTCTACGTGTCCTGGAGTGTCAATGATATTTACACGGTGACCTTTCCATTGAGCTGTAGTTGCAGCAGAAGTAATTGTGATACCACGCTCTTGCTCTTGCTCCATCCAGTCCATCTGAGATGCACCTTCATGAGTTTCACCGATTTTATGAATACGTCCTGTGTAATACAGAATACGCTCAGTTGCTGTTGTTTTACCAGCATCGATGTGAGCCATGATACCAATATTACGAGTGTTTTCTAAAGAGAACTCTCTTGTCATTTGGTGTCTTGCTCCTTCCATATATGGATTGGATTATTTTATTTTAAGTAGCAAAAAAGCCACTTTATATTGTTACATATGCCAGTGTCCAGTACCCTCATTATGTAAAACGAGCGCCCAACGAAAGGGAGAGGCATTCTCCCTCTCCACACTTCCATAAGCGACAAATAAAGCGGTTTATGCATACATTTATTTTACGTTGAATCCTACCAACGGTAATGAGCAAATGCTTTGTTAGCTTCTGCCATTTTATGAGTGTCTTCACGTTTCTTAACAGATGCACCAGCGTTGTTAGCTGCATCTAAGATTTCGTAAGCTAGACGCTCTTCCATAGTTTTTTCACCACGAAGACGAGCATAGTTTACTAACCAGCGAAGACCTAAAGTTGTACGGCGTTCTGGACGAACCTCAACTGGAACTTGGTAGTTAGCACCACCAACACGACGAGCGCGTACTTCAAGAACAGGCATGATGTTCTTAAGAGCTTGCTCGAATACTTCCATAGGCTCTTTACCAGCACGTTCACGAACGATATCGAACGCGTTATAAAGAATTGTTTGAGATTTACCTTTTTTACCGTCAACCATCATTTTGTTGATTAGGCGTGTTACAAGTTTAGAATTGTACATTGGATCTGGTAACACGTCACGTTTCGCAACAGGTCCTTTACGAGGCATATTGAGTTCCTCCTTTCATTTTAAGTTTATTATTTTTTAGCAGGTTTTGGTCGCTTAGTACCATATTTAGAACGTCCTTGCATACGTTTGTCAACACCAGCTGTATCAAGCGCACCACGAACGATGTGGTAACGTACCCCTGGTAAATCCTTTACACGACCACCGCGAATTAATACTACGCTATGCTCTTGTAGGTTATGACCGATACCTGGGATGTAAGCTGTAACCTCGATACCATTTGTTAAACGTACACGAGCGTATTTACGTAACGCTGAGTTCGGTTTCTTTGGAGTCATTGTACCAACACGAGTACACACACCACGTTTTTGAGGTGCAGAGATATCAGTTGATTTTTTCTTTAAAGAGTTGAAACCTTTGTTTAACGCAGGTGATTTAGATTTCCATACTTTATCAGTACGACCATTTCTCACTAATTGGTTAATAGTAGGCATTTGATTTATCCTCCCTTCGCATGTTTGTATGACCACATATCCAGGTGGTTCATTATTAGTTGAAAACAAAGTTTTTGCAAGGAAGAGCAAATGCTCTCTCCTCACAAAAACAGTTTTAACTTATTATTCCTATTGCTGAAGCTCCCACTTGAATCCCCGAAACTTTTCCAAGTTTACGAATTGATTCAACTTTGGTTATGGGTACGTTATATTGCAATGCAGTACGAGTAATAACATGGGTTAACCGCATGTCAGCATCTTCTGCAATGACAACTTCTTTAACTGTACCATTTTTGATTGCTTCCAATGTTCGTTTATGACCAACGACTACATTTTCAGCAGTTGACACTTTTTGATAAGACATATACATATCCTCCAAAGCATCGTTCAGGAGCAACCTTGCTTATAGTAACATTTTGACTCATATAATGTCAACTAGGATTATCTGTTTTTATACAAAATTTACGACGGAAAATTTTACTGTTCCACATAAACTTCATCGTTTTCTACATTCATGTCATCTTGTGTTGTTTTCACAAGATCCACTTTGCGATAACGATTCATACCTGTTCCAGCAGGAACAAGTTTACCGATAATAACATTCTCTTTCAATCCTAGAAGTTCATCACGTTTCCCTTTAATTGCTGCATCTGTTAGAACACGAGTTGTTTCTTGGAACGATGCTGCAGATAAGAATGAATCTGTTTCTAGTGAAGCTTTTGTAATACCAAGAAGAACCGGTCTAGCCGTTGCTGGTTGTTTACCTAATAGTAACACCTTCGCATTCGCATCAGTGAACTGATGGATGTCTAGTAACGTTCCTGGTAATACATCTGTTTCACCAGCATCGCTTACGCGAACTTTACGAAGCATTTGGCGAACCATTACTTCTACGTGCTTATCACCAATTTCTACCCCTTGCATACGGTATACTTTTTGAACTTCACGTAGTAAGTATTCTTGAACTGCTGTAATATCAGTTACTTTTAATAATTCTTTCGGATCAATAGAACCTTCTGTTAACTCTTTTCCGTGACTGATAGGCTGTCCTGGAGTTACTTTCAGACGAGCACCGTAAGGAATAGCATACGTACGAGCTTCAACTTCACCCTGTACAACTACTTCTTGACGATCTTTAACATCGTTGATCGCTGCGATAACACCGTCGATTTCACTGATAACTGCCTGACCTTTCGGATTACGAGCTTCGAAGATCTCTTGGATACGAGGTAAACCTTGTGTGATATCATCCCCGGCAACCCCACCTGTATGGAACGTACGCATCGTTAACTGTGTACCTGGCTCACCGATAGATTGAGCTGCGATAATACCTACCGCCTCTCCTACTTCTACGTCTGTACCAGTTGCTAAGTTACGACCGTAACACTTCTTACATACACCATGGCGAGTATTACATGTAAACGCTGAACGAATGTTTACAGTTTCAACACCCGAATTTTCAACGATATGAGCGATATCTTCAGTAATTAATTGGTTTTCACCAACTAATACTTCACCTGTTTCAGGATGTTTTACAGTTTTTCTTGCAAAACGTCCAACAAGACGGTCATATAATGACTCAATAACTTCATTACCCTCTTTAATCGCACCAATTAGTAAACCACGATCTGTTCCACAATCATCTTCACGGACAATTACATCTTGTGCAACGTCTACAAGACGACGTGTTAAGTAACCAGAATCGGCAGTTTTAAGTGCTGTATCGGCAAGACCTTTACGCGCACCATGCGTAGAGATGAAGTACTCAAGTACTGTTAAACCTTCACGGAAACTTGATTTGATTGGAAGTTCAATGATACGACCAGATGGGTTTGCCATCAAACCACGCATACCAGCAAGCTGAGTAAAGTTCGATGCGTTACCACGGGCACCAGAATCACTCATCATGAAGATTGGATTGCGCTTATTCAAGGATTTCATCAGTTTTCCTTGGATAACATCTTTCGCATTACTCCAAATAGAGATGACACGATCGTAACGTTCTTCTTCCGTGATTAAACCGCGACGGAATTGTTTAATTACATTATCCACTTTTGCTTGTGCTTCGTGGAGAATTTCATCTTTTTCACCTAATACAAGAATATCCGCTACCCCAACTGTAATACCAGCTTTTGTAGAATATTTAAATCCTAAGTTTTTCATGCGATCAAGCATACGAGATGTTTCCGTAATTTGGAAACGTTTAAATACTTCCGCAATGATATTTCCAAGGATTTTCTTGCTAAATGGCGCCACTTCTTCACGACTAGCGATAATCTCTTTAATGTTCGCACCTTTTTCAACGAAATACTTCGCTGGTGTTTCTTTTTCAAGGTTTGAATTTGTCGGTTCGTTAATATAAGGGAACGACTTCGGTAAGATTTCGTTAAACATTAATTTACCAACTGTTGTTAATAGAAGTTTGCTCTTTTGCTCTTCAGTAAATGTTTCGTTGTTTACTGAACTTGCAGCAACTGCAACACGTGTGTGCAGATGTACATATCCATTTTGATATGCAAGCAATGCTTCATTTGCATCTTTGAACACCATACCTTCACCAATTGCACCCTCGCGCTCAAGTGTTAAGTAGTAGTTACCTAATACCATATCCTGAGATGGAGTAACAACTGGTTTTCCATCTTTCGGGTTCAAGATGTTTTGTGCCGCTAACATAAGAAGACGAGCTTCCGCTTGAGCTTCTGATGATAACGGAACGTGAACCGCCATTTGGTCACCATCAAAGTCCGCGTTGTATGCAGTACATACAAGTGGATGAAGACGGATTGCGCGTCCTTCTACTAATGTAGGTTCGAACGCCTGGATACCAAGACGGTGAAGCGTTGGAGCACGGTTTAGAAGTACAGGGTGTTCTTTAATCACAGATTCTAAAACATCCCAAACTTCAGGTTGTACACGCTCGATTTTACGCTTCGCACTCTTAATGTTGTGTGCTAATCCTTTTTCCACTAAATCTTTCATAACGAAAGGTTTGAACAGTTCAAGCGCCATCTCTTTCGGTAATCCACATTGATACATCTTTAAGTTCGGTCCTACAACGATTACAGAACGGCCAGAGTAGTCAACACGTTTACCTAATAAGTTTTGACGGAAACGTCCTTGTTTACCTTTAAGCATGTGAGATAGTGATTTTAATGGGCGGTTACCTGGTCCAGTAACTGGACGGCCACGACGACCATTATCGATTAATGCGTCTACAGCTTCTTGTAACATACGTTTTTCGTTTTGAACGATGATGCTTGGTGCACCTAAGTCCAATAGACGTTTTAAACGATTATTACGGTTAATTACACGACGATATAAATCATTTAAGTCAGAAGTTGCAAAACGTCCACCATCTAACTGTACCATTGGGCGTAGTTCTGGCGGGATAACTGGAAGAACATCTAAGATCATCCAAGATGGCTCATTTCCAGAGTTACGGAATGCTTCTAATACTTCTAGACGTTTAATAGCACGAGTACGGCGTTGTCCTTGTGCTGTTTTTAATTCTTCTTTTAAGAAGTCTACTTCTTTATCTAAATCGATGTCTTGTAATAGCTTCTTAATTGCTTCTGCACCCATAGCAGCTTGGAATGTGCTGCCATATCGATCACGATATGCACGGTATTCTTTTTCAGAAAGTAATTGCTTCTTATCAAGTGGTGTATCTCCACTTTCTGTTACAACATAAGAAGCGAAATAAATTACTTCTTCAAGCGCGCGAGGGGACATGTCTAAGACAAGTCCCATGCGGCTCGGGATACCTTTGAAATACCAAATATGAGATACAGGAGCAGCTAATTCGATATGGCCCATACGTTCACGACGAACTTTTGCACGCGTTACTTCAACGCCACATCGATCACAAACTACACCTTTATAACGTACACGTTTATATTTTCCGCAATGACATTCCCAGTCCTTTTGTGGTCCGAAAATACGCTCACAGAACAAGCCATCTTTTTCAGGCTTTAACGTACGATAGTTAATCGTTTCTGGTTTCTTAACTTCACCGTATGACCAAGAACGAATCTTGTCAGGTGAAGCAAGTCCAATCTTCATATATTCAAAGTTATTTACATCTATCAAGGGGCCTACCTCCCTTTTAGTCTACAGGTTATCCCAATTATTCCTTAGTTGTCTCAACTTCGATATTCAATTTGTCTGCTGATTGATGATCATCATCTTCCGTATCACGCATCTCAATTTCTGTATCGTCACTAGACATCATTTTAACGTCCATACCTAAACTTTGCAGTTCTTTAATCAATACTTTGAATGATTCTGGAACGCCTGGTTCTGGAACATTTTCACCTTTAACAATTGCTTCATACGTCTTAACACGTCCAACAACATCATCAGACTTCACTGTTAAGATTTCTTGAAGAGTATAAGCAGCACCGTAAGCTTCAAGTGCCCAAACCTCCATCTCACCGAAACGCTGTCCACCGAACTGAGCTTTACCTCCAAGAGGTTGCTGCGTTACAAGTGAGTATGGTCCAGTAGAACGAGCATGAAGTTTATCGTCAACCATGTGCGCAAGTTTGATCATGTACATGACACCAACAGATACGCGATTGTCGAATGGTTCACCAGTACGTCCATCATAAAGGATTGTTTTCGCATCATTTGCCATACCAGCTTCTTCGATTGTACCCCATACGTCTTCCTCACGAGCACCATCGAATACTGGCGTTGCAATATGGATGCCAAGGTATCTTGCTGCCATACCAAGATGAAGCTCTAATACCTGACCGATATTCATACGAGATGGTACCCCTAATGGGTTCAACATGATATCAATTGGCGTGCCATCTGGTAAATAAGGCATATCTTCTTCTGGTAAAATACGAGAGATAACACCTTTGTTACCATGACGACCGGCCATCTTGTCACCTTCAGAAATTTTACGTTTTTGAACGATATATGCACGTACAAGTTGGTTCACACCTGGTGGCAATTCATCGCCATCTTCACGGTTGAATACTTTTACGTCTAAGATAATACCGCCACCACCATGTGGTACACGTAGTGATGTATCACGTACTTCACGCGCTTTTTCACCGAAGATTGCATGTAATAGACGTTCTTCTGCTGTTAATTCTGTTACACCTTTTGGCGTTACTTTACCAACAAGTAGATCTCCATCTTTTACTTCAGCACCGACGCGAATAATACCGCGCTCGTCAAGATTACGAAGTGCATCTTCCCCGACATTCGGGATATCACGTGTAATTTCTTCTGGTCCAAGCTTCGTATCACGAGCTTCTGATTCATATTCTTCAATATGGATAGAAGTGTACACATCATCTTTTACAAGGCGCTCACTCATGATGATTGCATCCTCGTAGTTATAACCATCCCATGTCATAAAGCCAACAAGCACGTTACGTCCAAGTGCTAGTTCACCTTTTTCCATAGAAGGACCATCCGCAAGGATTTCACCTTTTACAACTTGATCTCCAACACTTACAATTGGACGTTGATTGTAACAAGTTCCTTGGTTAGAACGAATGAATTTCAACATTTTGTAGCGATCTAAATCGCCTTTTACTTTTTGACCGTCAACTTCTACATAGCGACGTACCCAAACTTCACGTGCTTCTACGCGCTCAACAGTACCAGGATGTTTACAGATTACTGCAGCTCCTGAGTCTTTTGCTGATACGTACTCCATACCTGTACCTACAATCGGAGATTCCGGATTCATTAACGGAACCGCCTGACGTTGCATGTTCGCACCCATAAGTGCACGGTTGGAGTCATCGTTTTCTAAGAACGGAATACAAGCTGTCGCTGCGGACACTACTTGTTTTGGAGATACATCCATGTAATCGATACGTTCTTTATTTGTGACAATGTTTTCACCACGGAAACGAGCTACGATATCTTCATCAAGGAATTCTCCTTCTTCAGATAATTTCATGTTCGCTTGGGCTACAACATAGTTATCTTCTTCATCTGCTGTTAAGTAATCAACATGGCCCGTTACACGTCCAGTTTCTGGATCAACACGACGGTATGGTGTTTCAATGAAACCAAACTCATTTACTTTCGCGAATGAAGATAATGAGTTGATCAAACCGATGTTTGGTCCCTCTGGCGTTTCGATTGGACACATACGACCATAGTGAGAGTAGTGAACGTCACGTACTTCAAAGCCTGCACGCTCACGTGTTAAACCACCAGGTCCTAATGCAGATAGTCTTCGTTTGTGTGTTAACTCTGCTAATGGGTTTGTTTGGTCCATGAACTGAGATAACTGAGAACTTCCGAAGAACTCTTTAATAGATGCAATAACCGGACGAATGTTAATTAACGCTTGCGGTGTAATTGCATTTGTATCTTGGATCGACATTCTCTCACGAACAACACGTTCCATACGAGAAAGACCGATACGGAATTGGTTTTGTAATAACTCCCCTACAGAACGAAGACGACGGTTTCCTAAATGGTCAATATCATCTGTATCCCCTACTTTGTATAGTAAGTTAAAGAAGTAGCTAATAGAAGCAAGGATATCACCTGGTGTGATGTGTTTTACGTCACGAGTGATATTTGCATTCCCAATTACATTGATAGAACGTTCACCGTCTGACTCTGGAGCATAAATCTTAATCGATTGCAGCTCAACATCGCCTTCTACCACTCCACCCATTGGTTTCGCTGTCTTGAATCCAATGTTTTTCTCCAAGTAAGGTAAAATGCGATCTAGTGTACGACGGTCTAAGATTGTTCCTTCTGCTGCTAAAATTTCTCCAGTTTCTGGATCTACTAATGTTTCAGCTAAGCGTTGGTTAAACAATCTGTTTTTAATGTGTAACTTTTTGTTGATCTTGTAACGACCTACATTTGCTAAATCGTAGCGCTTCGGATCAAAGAAGCGAGAAACAAGCAAGCTTTTCGCATTTTCTACTGTTGGTGGTTCACCTGGGCGTAGACGCTCATAAATTTCAAGCAATGCTTTTTCTGTGCTATCTGTGTTGTCTTTTTCTAGCGTATTGCTTAAGTATTCGTTATCACCTAAAAGCTCGGTGATTTCTTGATCAGAGCCAAACCCTAATGCGCGTAACAAAACAGTTACAGGAAGTTTACGCGTACGGTCGATACGCACATATACAACATCCTTAGCATCTGTTTCATACTCTAACCAAGCTCCGCGGTTTGGAATTACAGTAGCAGTAAAACCACGTTTTCCGTTTTTATCCACTTTGCCACTATAGTATACGCTTGGAGAGCGAACTAACTGGGAAACGATAACACGTTCTGCACCGTTAATTACGAATGTTCCTGTCTCTGTCATGAGTGGGAAATCTCCCATGAACACATCCTGTTCTTTTACTTCACCAGTTTCCTTATTGATTAGACGAACTTTCACACGAAGTGGTGCTGCATACGTCACATCACGCTCTTTACATTCTTCTACAGAGTATTTAGGTTCACCTAAGCTGTAGTCGATAAATTCAAGCGATAGATTTCCCGTAAAGTCTTCAATCGGAGAAATGTCTTGGAACATTTCTCGCAAACCCTCATCAAGAAACCACTGATAAGAAGAGGTTTGAATTTCGATAAGATTTGGTAACTCTAATACTTCACTAATACGGGCATAACTTCTTCGTTGGCGGTGGCGTCCGTATTGAACTAGTTGACCTGTCAACTGCTTCACCCCTCAAATCATGAGTATTATAAATGCACAAAAAAATTGTGCAAAATCACAAATAAATATAGCTAACGCCAGTAGCGCAGCTTTTTTCTCTCAAAGATAGATACGTTGAGTCTTTCTACCTGCTCAAAAAAGAAAAATGGCTTCTATAAGAAAACCATCATTCTGTTTCATCATCTGCTGATTTTACTATCTTTTCCAAGAGAAGCAAAAATATACATCGTTCTCAACGCAGAAAATCATATATTGGCATTGTATAATGTTAACATAGCCAAAAATAACCGTCAACGTTTTTTTGATTTTATGATATAATATCCTTTTTTCTTTTCTACAACTTCAACTTCAGAAAATGTTTCCTCTAGTTTTTTAAGCGCAGATGGTGCACCTTGTTTCTTTTGAATAACAATCCAAAGCTCTCCACCCGACACTAGATGAATGGCAGCTTTTTCTAAAATCTCATGCACGATATGCTTACCAGCACGAATTGGAGGATTAGATAGAATAGCAGCATACTTGCCATCTACATTTTCATAGACACTACTTTGAAAAATACGAACGTTTTCAACTTTGTTATTAGCAGCATTTTCTTTTGCAAGTCCAAGTGCCCTTTCGTTCACATCCACCATGTGAACACTACGCTCTTGAAACTCTTTCGCTAACGACAAACCGATTGGACCGTATCCACATCCCACGTCTAATACGTCACCTTTAATATCCGGCATTTGAAACGCTTCAATTAAAAGACGAGAACCAAAGTCCACCTCGTTTTTCGAAAACACCCCATGGTCAGATAAAAAAGCAAATTGAGATCCTCGCAATGTATATTCCCATCGTTTACGATCACTTTTGCTCGAAGGATCATTAGAAAAATAATGGTCTGCCATATGGCCACCTCTTTTCTTTACAGTTAAAAAAAAAGCCCGCATAAGAGCGAGCTTTTTTTAAGCTTCAAAAGTTAATTACTTAACTTCTACAGCAGCGCCAACTTCTTCAAGTTTAGCTTTCATTTCTTCAGCTTCTTCTTTAGAAGCGCCTTCTTTGATTGCTTTTGGTGTGTTGTCAACTAATTCTTTAGCTTCTTTTAAGCCAAGACCAGTGATTTCACGAACAACTTTGATAACTTTGATTTTTTGCGCGCCAGCACTTTCAAGTACTACGTCAAATTCAGTTTTCTCAGCAGCAGCTTCACCAGCGCCACCAACAACAGCTACAGGAGCAGCAGCAGTTACGCCGAATTCTTCCTCGATAGCTTTTACTAAGTCGTTAAGTTCTAATACAGTCATAGATTTAACTGCTTCAATGATTTGTTCTTTAGTCATTGTAAATATCCTCCCTTAGATAGGTTTGTATTGTTTTATCGATAACACGTAATTATCTTTTAAAAAATTAAGCGCCTTGCTCTTCCTTTTGATCTGCAACTGCTTTAGTAGCAAGTGCAAGGTTACGGATTGGAGCTTGAAGAACGCTAAGAAGCATAGAAAGTAAGCCTTCACGAGATGGAAGAGTAGCGATAGCTTTAACCTCATCAAGTGTTACAAGTTTACCTTCGATTACGCCCGCTTTAATTTCTAAAGCTTCATGATCTTTAGCGAAGTCGTTTAATACTTTCGCAGGAGCAACTACATCCTCGTTACTGAACGCGATTGCGTTTGGTCCTGTTAAGAATTCGTTTAACTCAGCCATTTCAACAGATTCTGCAGCACGACGAGTTAAAGAGTTTTTGTAAACTTTGAACTCAACGCCAGCTTCACGTAAGTTTTTACGTAATTCTGTTGCTTCAGCAACTGTTAAACCACGGTAGTCAACAACGATTGTAGATTTACTTTCGCGAAGTTTTTCAGCGATTTCAGTTACAACTTGTTGTTTAGTTTCGATTGCTTTGCTCATGTTATTACACCTCCTGTAGATTATATAGAAGATGTACCGACAGTGCACTAAAAAACCCCCATGCCCAATTGTAGACATGGAGGCATATAGTCACAGAAAAAATTCCGTTTCGTATATTAACACCTAGGTGGGAAATTAAGCCAAGTTGGCACCCACTGTCTACGGTACACTATTTAAATTCACAACATAAATGATTATATTAAAACTTCTTTATGAAGTCAACTTCCAATTTTTACGCGATTGTAGAAACGTCTACACGTACGCCAGGTCCCATTGTAGAAGCAACAGTTGCGTTCTTCATGTAAGTACCTTTTGCAGCAGCTGGTTTAGCTTTTAACAGCGTGTCAGCAATTGTTTTGAAGTTTTCTACTAGTTTAGCATCTTCGAAAGATACTTTACCGATTGGAACATGGATGTTACCAGCTTTATCAACGCGGTATTCAACTTTACCAGCTTTGATTTCGTTAACAGCTTTTGTTACATCGAAAGTAACTGTTCCAGTTTTAGGGTTCGGCATTAAACCTTTAGGTCCTAGTACACGACCAAGTTTACCAACTTCACCCATCATGTCAGGAGTTGCTACTACTACATCGAAATCGAACCAACCTTGTTGGATTTTGCCGATGTAATCAGTATCACCTACGAAGTCAGCGCCAGCAGCTTCAGCTTCTTTTGCTTTTTCGCCTTTAGCGAATACTAATACACGTTGAACTTTACCAGTACCGTGTGGAAGAACAACTGCACCACGAATTTGTTGGTCAGCTTTCTTAGGGTCAACACCTAAACGAAATGCAGCTTCTACAGTTGCATCAAATTTAGCTGTGTTTGTTTTCTTTACTAATTCTACTGCTTCTGTTGCAGAGTAAGCAGTTGCACGATCAACAAGCTTCGCAGCTTCTACGTACTTTTTACCTCTTTTAGCCATGTTTATTTCCTCCTTGAATGTGGTTTTAGCGGAATAACCTCCCACGTTTACGCCTTCATTCCGGGAACCCCCGAGGATGTGCGCCCATCCATTTATTTAAAAACGATACTCATTTACGATAATAAAGGTTGCGAATTGGAATTCCAGACCCGCAACCTTTTTTACAAAAAAACAAATCGAATTAGTCTTCGATTACGATGCCCATACTGCGTGCAGTACCTTCAACCATACGCATTGCAGCTTCTACACTAGCAGCGTTTAGGTCAGGCATTTTAGTTTCAGCGATTTCGCGAACTTTATCACGCTTAACAGTTGCCACTTTATTACGGTTTGGTTCACCAGAACCAGACTCGATACCAGCTACTTTCTTAAGAAGAACAGCAGCAGGAGGAGTTTTAGTAATGAAAGTGAATGAACGGTCTTCGAATACCGTAATTTCAACAGGAATGATAAGACCAGCTTGATCTGCTGTACGAGCGTTGAACTCTTTACAGAAGCCCATGATATTAACACCCGCTTGTCCTAATGCTGGACCAACTGGTGGAGCTGGGTTAGCTTTACCTGCAGGAATTTGAAGTTTTACCATTTTAATTACCTTTTTAGCCACGAGACACACCTCCTTAAGTCCGTGATGTGGTCAATTGGGCAGTGATTTGCCCTCCCACTTTTATTTTATCTGTACGATAAAATCTTTTCAAAAAACGTCTCCGTTACCGAAGACGTACTGACTTAAAAGATATTATCACTTTTTACAATTCATTTCAAGTTTCATTTTATAATTTTTCAATTTGATGGAAATCCAGCTCGACCGGTGTTTCACGACCAAACATGTCTACAAGCACTCTTACTTTTTGTTTTTCCATATCAATCTCTTCGATTGCGCCTGTATAGTTCGCGAATGGCCCTTCATTTACACGCACTGTTTCATGAAGTTCAAAGTCAAAATCAACCACTTCATTGTCCATTCCCATATGCTTCATAATGGTAACAACTTCCTCTTCTAATAAAGGAGATGGCTTTGAACCTGACCCAGAAGATCCAACAAAACCTGTTACGCCTGGTGTATTACGAACAACATACCAAGAATCATCAGTCATAATTAGTTCAACTAATACATAACCTGGGAATACTTTTCTTTTTGTTAACTTTTCTTTTCCGTTTTTCATTTCTACTTCTACTTCTTCCGGAACAACAACACGGAAAATTTTATCTTGCATTCCCATTGATTCTACACGTTTCTCTAGGTTTGCTTTTACTTTATTTTCATATCCAGAATAAGTATGGACAACATACCAACTTTTTTCCATTCATTTAGGACGAGCGTCCTTCCCTCCCTGACGTACATTTTTTTGTGCAAATGAAAAAACCCGTTCATCGGGCTTTTACACAGTTCGTATAAATAACATTATATCATGGATAAGTGCTTCTTATTCAAGAACTAACCAAGAATTAACCGAATTAAAGAAGAAATACCCATGTCAACTACTGCAAAGAAAACTGCAAAAAACACAACTGTCGCAATAACAGTAGCTGTTGAACGGAGTAATTCATCTTTCTTAGGCCAACTTACTTTTTTCATTTCGCGACCTACATCGCCGAAAAAGTTCGTCAAACGCATTTACGGGACCTCCAGTGTATTGTTTCGATTATTTATTTTGTTTCCTTATGAACTGTATGCATATTGCATGTTTTACAAAACTTCTTTATCTCAAGTCGCTCTACTGAGCTCGTATCTTTCATTGTGGAGTAGTTTCGATTCTTACACTCTTCACATGAGAGTACAACTTTTTTCCTCATTTGTTACACCAACCTTGTAACATTATGTCCCTAAAAATGTATCATACAATAAAAGACAATGTCAATGACATGCCGCTTACTACCTTACAAAAAGAAAACAGGAGAATCACTTTACCTCCTGCGACATATACTATGAGTTTAAAGTTGTATTTTCTCTCATTTCCATATATCGTTCAAGTTTTCTTTTCACACGCTGCAGGGCGTTATCAATAGACTTTACGTGTCTATTTAGCTGTTCTGAGATTTCTTGATAAGAGCGACCATCTAAGTATAAAGAAAGGACTTTTCTTTCTAAATCGCTTAATAATTCAGATATTTTTAGTTCTATGTCGGTATATTCTTCCTGGCTAATAATCATCTCTTCAGGATCAGTTACCTTCGCTTCTGAAATAACATCTAATAGCGTACGATCAGATTCCTCATCGTAAATCGGTTTGTCTAAAGAAACATATGAATTTAAAGGAATATGTTTTTGTCTCGTTGCTGTCTTAATAGCAGTAATAATTTGACGAGTAATACATAATTCAGCAAATGCTTTAAAAGAAGAGAGCTTGTCCTCTTTATAATCACGAATAGCTTTAAACAATCCAATCATACCTTCTTGAACAATATCTTCCCGATCGGCACCTACTAAAAAATACGATCTTGATTTTGCGCGAACAAAGTTCTTGTACTTGTGAATTAAATATTCAAGAGCATCAATATTACCTTTTCGAACTAACTCAACTATTGCCTCATCCTCTAAATCGCGAAACGTAACGTTGTTGGTACTTACGAAGCCTGTTTCCACTCTGATCCCTCCGACCGCTATTTATTTAGAAATATTATACAGTAAGCGCTTGAAGAGCGTCAATGGTTCAACGCTCTCCTCGCCTTAATTTTTCTAACTTTTCTGTAATATCCTTGCTAAATATCGTTCGCATAGCTGGTTGTTTATCTTTTACCTCTCGCGTTTGATGGCGCACTTGTTGTTCCACCGCCTGTACTTCTATCTCTAGTTCACGGGCTGATTTCCTAAGTGCTCCTTGCGCAAAAATAACCCACTGTTCTGTATAATCGGAAGTTGCAACATAAATTTGTGTATTAATGTTACGAAGCTCAATCGCGAGCTGTTCAATTTTTTCATCAGCAGTTTGATTTCTCCTTGTGAAAATAACTTCAACACGCGATTGCTTCATCTTCTTCTCAATACCTTGAACTGTATAAGCATCAAATACAATCATTACTCTTGTTCCTGTATACCCCTGATAATCCGCCATCTTATCAATTAGCGCGTCCCTTGATGCCTGTAAGTCTACATCCCTCAATTTTTTCAAGTCTCTCCAAGCCCCAATAACGTTATAACCGTCAACGATTAAAATATCGTCCATTTTTACTCACCAATTTGGTGACGTTTGCGATATACCTCGTACATTAGCAGACTAGCAGCTACTGAAGCATTTAAGGATGTAACTTTACCAACCATCGGTAAATGAATAAGGAAATCACACTTTTCACCAATAATACGGCTCATACCTTTCCCTTCACTACCAATTACTAACCCAATCGGCATATTGCCATCTAAGTTGCGATAATCTGTTTTCCCTTTTGCATCTGTGCCCGCAATCCAAAGACCACGTTCCTTTAACTCATCAATTGTTCGTGATAAATTTGTCACACGAGCAACTGGAATGTATTCAATTGCCCCTGTTGAAGCCTTTGCAACCGATGCCGTTAACCCAACTGCTCGGCGCTTTGGAATAATAATCCCATGCGCTCCCGTTGCATCTGCTGTACGCATAATAGATCCTAGGTTATGTGGGTCTTCAATTTCATCAAGAATTAAGAAGAACGGATCTTCGTTACGCTTAGCAGCTACCTCAAATAAATCTTCTAATTCCGCATACTGATATGCCGCAACTTGCGCAATCACCCCTTGATGATTTCCTTCAACAAGCTGATCTAATTTTTTCTTTGGTGCATGCTGTAAAATAATTTTATTCTCTTTCGCTAACGCTAATACAATTTGCACTTGTCCCTTGGCAGCACCTTCTGCAATCCAAATCTTATTAATATCTCGCCCTGATCGTAACGCTTCAATTACAGGGTTACGGCCGATAATGTATTCACTACTCATGTTGATGCGCCTCCTTCTTTTACCTCTAATACATCAATTGCTTTATATACAAGCTCTTCTAATCGTTCACGATTGTTCAATAAATAATGATAGCCGAGCAATGCCTCGAAGGCCGTACTATGGCGATACGTTTGTACATCCGTATTTTTTGGAACAGTACCAGAATTCGCATTACGTCCTCTTCTTAGTACCGCTTCTTCTTCCTCTGTTAGAAATGCTGTCTCTAAAAAATGATAAACAACTTTCGCCTGCGCCTTTGCTGAAACAAAGCTTGTCCCTAAACGATGTAGTTGATTGGGACGAACTGTTCCTTTTTGAAGGAGGTGATAGCGGATATATTGTTCATATACCGCATCACCCATATAGGCTAACGCTAAGCTGTTCAATTGCTTTGCATCAATCATGCTTATCCTCTTTTCCATCTTGTACCTTGTGCTGTATCTTCTAAAATAATATTACGCTCTTTTAAATCATCGCGAATTTGATCTGATAATGCGAAATCACGATTTTTACGAGCTTCAATACGTTTTTGAATTAACACTTCAATCTCTTCATCAAGTAATTCTTCTTTTGTTAATTCTAATCCTAAGATGCCAAATAATGTTTCAAACTGTTTTACATACGCCTCAAGCACAGCTTTTGATGTATGTTCTTCTAGTAAATATTGATTTGCATGGTTTGCTAAGTTATATAATTCTGTTACTGCGTTTGCTGTATTAAAATCATCATCCATCGCTGCTTCAAATGCAACTTGGAATTTCTTCATTTCAGCTAACCACTTCTCGTTATGATCCGTTAAATCCGTACTGCTTTCCATGCGATGTTTTAAATTACCGTATGCCGTTTTAATACGCTCTAACCCATTATTCGTATTCTGTAATAATTCTTCACTAAAGTTAATTGGATGACGATAGTGAACCGATAGCATAAAGAAGCGAATTAATTGCGGATTATATTGCTTAATAATATCGTGAACTAAAATGAAGTTCCCTAATGATTTAGACATTTTTTCATTGTTAATATTAATATATCCATTATGCATCCAGTAACGTGCAAATGTTTTTCCAGTCAAAGCTTCTGATTGTGCAATCTCATTTTCATGATGTGGGAACGCTAAATCTTGACCACCAGCGTGAATATCGATTGTATCTCCTAAATATTTCCGTGCCATTGCAGAGCATTCAATATGCCATCCCGGACGACCTTTCCCCCAAGGGCTCTCCCAGAAGATCTCTCCTTCTTTCGCAGCTTTCCATAATGCAAAGTCAAGTGGATCTTGTTTCTTTTCTCCAACTTCAATACGTGCACCATGACGCAAATCTGCAATTGGTTGATGAGACAATTTGCCGTAGCCTTCAAATTCTTTCGTTTTGTAATAAACATCTCCTTCTGATTCATATGCATATCCTTTTTTCACAAGTTCCTCAATAAACTCAATAATGATATCCATATTTTCTGTTACACGAGGGTGAACTGTAGCGTGCTTGCAACCTAATGCAGTTACATCTTCAAAATACGCTTCAACAAAGCGATCTGCAATTGTTGGAACGTCCTCTCCTAGCTCATTTGCTGCTTTAATTAATTTATCATCTACATCCGTAAAATTAGAAATATATTGTACATCATACCCTTTATATTCTAAGTAGCGACGCACTGTATCAAATACCATAGGCGGTCTTGCATTTCCAATATGAATATAGTTGTATACTGTCGGCCCGCATACATACATCTTCACTTTATTTTCTTCTAAAGGAACAAACTCCTCTTTCTGACGCGTTAACGTATTATAAATGTGAATAGTCATTTTCATCCTTCCTTTCCACTTTTACTTCAAGTTGCTTTTTTAATTTCTCAAGCTCAGCTTCCATCACTTTCAATTTATCGAAAATTGGATCCGGAAGATCCGAATGGTTTAATTCCTGACCTACCTTTACTCCATTCTGAATTACGACACGACCAGGTATACCTACAACTGTCGAATGCGCAGGAACTTCTTTCAACACAACGGACCCTGCACCAATTTTGGAATTCTCTCCAACCGTAATGGATCCGAGTACTTTCGCACCAGTTGCAATAAGTACATTATCTTGAATTGTTGGATGCCTTTTTCCTTTTTCTTTCCCTGTACCACCTAATGTAACTCCTTGATAAATGGTTACATTGTCTCCAATTTCACATGTCTCCCCAATAACAACTCCCATACCATGGTCAATAAAAAAGCGGCGACCAATTGTGGCTCCTGGATGAATCTCGATACCAGTAAAAAAACGACTAACTTGTGAAATCCAACGCGCAATAAAGAAAAAATTTCGTTTATAAAAGGCGTGTGCAATTCGGTGTGCCCAAACTGCATGTAATCCAGAGTAAGTTAAAATGACTTCGAAATAACTTCGCGCCGCTGGATCTTGTTCAAAAACGACTTCAATATCTTCTCGAAGCCTCTTAAACATCGATGTCCCCTCCCCTTTATGGACTACTATTCCGAGTGAACTGATTCCCCCGCTATTGGTGGACAGTATTACCTCCACCTCATCATTCAGTGAAAGAAAAGAAGTTAGATTGGAGATGAATTACCCGTAAAGGTCCAATTGGTGAAGGCTAATAATTAGTGAGGAATGAAGCCCCACTGATTAAAGGTTCACTTTATCGCTAACTTCCTTGTTTGTTACCTAGTCTTTATCCATCTGTACAAAAACTTATACCCATACCTATTTACATGGTATAAAAAAAGACGCCTCTGTCATATTGACAGAGGCGCCTTATAAGCGCGGTTCCACTCTGTTTAGGCTCAAATAAAGCCTCAAACTCATCCATGATAACGGTTTATACCGCTTCTGCTTACTTTGCGTCCTTATGACGTCCCGAAACTCTTCGTTGTTCAGCAGAAGACTCGAAGGGGCATTTCAAAAATCCACTTATAAACCACTTCCAGCCAAAAGGTGGTTCTCTCTGTAAAAAGCCTGATTTTCTACTTCTCCTTCTCGTCGCTTTCCCTTATTAGGTTTTTAAGTATTCTTATTATATTTCTAAATTCGTCAAATGTTAACCAATTACTTTACGAATACGATTTAAAACTTTTTCTTTTCCAAGAAGTGCAATTGCGTTTGGAAGTTCTGGGCCATGTGTTTGACCCGTAGTTGCAACACGAATTGGCATAAATAAGTTTTTGCCTTTATGTCCTGTTTCTTTTTGAACAGCTTTAATTGCCTTCTTAATTGCTGCTGGTTCTACTTCATCTAAAGCTTCTAATCCTGCTGCAAATGCACGAAGTACTTCAGGTACTTGTTCACCTTTTAATACTTCTTGTCCTTCTTCTTCATAGTCTACATGATCTTTGAAGAACATTTCAGAAAGCTCTACAATTTCAGCTCCAAAGCTCATTTGTTCATGGTATAAAGCAATTACACCACGAACCCAAACCTGTTCTTGTTCGCTTAAGTTTTCACTTACACGACCAGCTTTCACTAAATGCGGTAAGCTTAATGCAACAACAGCATCTAGGTCTTGCTTTTTCATATATTGATTGTTCATCCATTTTAGTTTTTGAGAATCGAATAATGCAGGTGATTTTGATAAACGTGCCGCATCAAACATTTCAATAAACTCATCTTTAGAGAAGATTTCTTCCTCCCCTACTGGTGACCAACCAAGTAATGCGATAAAGTTAAAAATCGCTTCTGGAAGATATCCAAGCGCTTGATATTGTTCAATAAATTGAATAATAGATTCATCACGTTTACTTAATTTTTTACGGCTCTCATTTACGATTAATGTCATATGACCGAATTGTGGGATATCCCATCCAAATGCTTCATAAATCATCATTTGTTTCGGTGTGTTAGAGATATGGTCATCGCCACGAAGAACATGTGTGATTTCCATTAAATGATCATCTACCGCTACTGCAAAATTATAAGTTGGAATACCATCTTTTTTCACAATAACGAAATCACCAAAGTCATTTGAGTGGAAAGCAACTTCATCTTTTACGACATCCTTAAACGTGTAGTCGCGGTCAGCCGGTACACGGAAACGAATACTTGGAATGCGGCCTTCTGCTTCAAATTGCTTGATTTGTTCTTCTGTTAAATCACGGTGATTACCTGCATAACGAGGTGTTTCACCACGAGCAATTTGTCCTTCACGCTCTGCTTCTAATTCCTCTTCTGTCATGTAACATTTATAAGCTAAACCACGTTCTAGTAAATCTTCATATAACTTTTTATAAATATCTAAACGTTCTGTTTGACGATATGGTCCATATTCACCACCAACATCAACACCTTCATCCCAGTCCATACCGAGCCATTTCAAGTATTTTAATTGGCTTTCTTCACCACCAGCAACATTACGTTTTACATCAGTATCTTCAATACGAATAATAAACTTGCCATCTTGATGACGAGCAAATAAATAATTAAATAATGCCGTACGCGCATTTCCGATATGTAAGTGTCCTGTTGGACTTGGCGCATAGCGTACTCTCACTTGCTTTTCCATAATTGGTACACCTTCCATTCTTAATGTCAACACATTCTATAATTGTACACCAAAAAAATCTGATTATCCATCTTACGAATCAAAAACAACTATTTTTTCTGTAATAATACAACTGCTTGAGAAGCAATCCCTTCTTCTCTTCCTGTAAATCCTAATTTTTCAGTTGTTGTTGCCTTCACATTAATATTGCCTATAGAAGTTTCTAATAACTCACTAATACGCTTACGCATATTTTCAATATGTGGTGCCATTTTCGGCTTCTGCGCAATAACTGTACAATCTAAATTACCTAACTCATACCCTTGTTCACGCACAAACTCCCAAACTTTTTGCAATAACACCGCTGAATCTGCATCCTTAAAGGCAGGATCTGTATCTGGAAAATGTTTTCCGATGTCACCTGCAGCAATTGCTCCTAAACATGCATCAGCAATTGTATGTAAAAGTACATCTGCATCTGAGTGACCTAACAAACCTTTTTCATGCGGAATCGTAATTCCACCGATAATTAACGGTCTACCTTCTGCAAATTCATGTACATCAAAACCTTGTCCAATTCGAAACATTTTACATCCTCCTCAAGCTAAACTACTGAACGTTATGATTCTATATTATATCTATGCACCTATAAAGAAAAGCCCGGCAGTAACCGGGCTTTTCTTTATATTCTTTCTACTACCCCTTCTGAACACGCAAGAAACTTTCAGCAATTAATAAATCTTCTGGCGTTGTCACTTTAATATTGTAATAACTACCCTCTACTACGCCCACTTCCTTACCAATACGTTCTACAAGACTTGCATCATCTGTACCAAGGAAACATCCCTGTTTTGCACTTTGATGCGCTTCTAGTAAAAGTGGAACAGAAAATCCTTGAGGTGTTTGTACGGCTCTCAACTGAGAACGTTCAACTGTTTCAACAACTGTATTTTGTTCTACCCGTTTTACTGTGTCCTTTACAGGTACCGCGCAAATCGAAGCACCTTTCTGCTTCGCTGCAATCAATACATCACGGGTCATTTTATTCGTTACAAACGGACGTGCTCCATCATGTACAAGAACATACTCGGTTTGCTTCACATATTGAAGTGCATTATATACACTATCTTGTCTTTCAGCCCCACCTTGGATAAACCGCACACTCTTTTGAATCGGATATCTCTGTATTAACCCTTCAAAATAGGAACGTTCTTCTTCATTAATTGCCATAATAATATTTTTACATGCTTCATCTTTTTCAAAAACACGTAATGTATGCACAATAATAGGCACTTCATTAATAAGCAAAAATAATTTATTTTTACCAGCACCCATTCGCTTTCCTCGGCCCGCGGCCGGAATAATTAATGTATACATGCTAATAATCCTCTACTTATAATGCTTTTTCTAGTAATTTTCGCTTTGCAAAAATCATACGACCAGCAGATGTTTGTAGTACACTCGTAACGAGTACATCAAGTTGTGAGCCAACATATTCTCGACCATCTTCTACTACAATCATCGTACCATCATCTAAATAAGCAACACCTTGATTTTGCTCTTTTCCATCTTTGACAACATAAACGCTTAGTTCTTCACCGGGAAGTACAACTGGCTTAATTGCATTTGCTAAATCATTAATGTTTAGAACTGTTACTCCTTGTAGTTCAGAAACTTTATTTAAGTTAAAATCATTTGTGACAACAGTACCACCAGTTACTTTCGCTAATTTCACAAGCTTGCTATCCACTTCTTGAATATCTTCGAAATCGCCTTCATAAATCTCTACTGGAATTGGCATCTCTTTTTGAATACGGTTTAAAATATCTAATCCTCTACGTCCTCGATTACGCTTTAATGCATCCGAAGAATCAGCAATATGTTGCAACTCCTCTAATACAAACTGAGGAATGACAATCGTTCCTTCTAGGAATTTCGTTTGACAAATATCAGCAATACGTCCATCAATAATTACACTAGTATCAAGAATTTTCCAATGCGAAAAAGATTCCTCTACTCCTGTTTCCGTTTCAGCCTCTTCATTATCACTATTGTTATTTTTCTTCTTGCCACCGCGTTGTGGTAGTGTAAATAATCCTAACAATTCATTTCTCTTTTTAAATCCTACCTGGAATCCTAAGTAACCAAGTAGAAGTGTAAAGAAGATTTGCAATACAGTACTAATGACTGGAATTGTAAATTCACGAATTGGTATCAAAATTAAATACGCAACAATAAGACCTGAGATTAATCCTAGCGTGCCAAATAAAACATCTGTTACAGGCGCCTTTACAAGAGCTTCCTCAATATGTTTAATAAGCTGAACAATATAATCTACGAGCCAAAATGTTGTTAAAAATAAAATAATTGCACCAATAATTGCACGAACATATGAGCCCTCCAGTAACGGGATTGCACCCATGTCCAATACATTAATAACTTTCGGGATTAAATAAATCCCTAACGCTCCTCCGATTACTAAAACGAAGAGCTGTACGATCCGTTTTAACATCCAACCACCTCCTACTCATTATTAACCATTGTTTTGCTAATCAAAACGCCGAATGCAAAAGCGGACGTGTCTTTTTATAAATTGGTTTATTTACCAATATATCATATCATATACCAAAAATGTGCTAGTGTCGTTATATTATGAAATCAATGTAATATTCTTAATTGTGTCTACTCATATATAAATGCTCTTGGATTCGTTTTAAACCTTCTCGTATTTTTTTCGCCCGAACTTCTCCAATTCCTTCTACATCATCTAACTCATTAATACTTGCACGACAAACGCCTTGCAATGTTTTAAATCGATTGATCAAATTTTCAATAATAAGAGGTGGTACCCGAGAAATTTTACTTGTAATCCTATATCCTCTCGGTGTAACACTTTCCTCTAAACTCATTTGCCCTGGGTAACCAAGCAATTTCACTAAATCACTATCTTCTAAAAGCTGTGCATTTGCAAGTTCCTGTAATTTTTTTAAAATTTGATAATGATCCTGCGTCTTTTCTTGATAGTAGTCTTTAATTAATAATGCTGCCTCTGCTTCCAAATCAGCCAACAGCTCCGTAAGCTGTAAACGAATAAGTCTACCTTCTGTTCCTAATTCATGAATATAACTTAGAATTTCATTCTTAATACGGAGTACCATCTCGACACTATGTAGGACGTGGACCACTTCAGACATCGTAACAACTTCCTCAAATTCTAGAATACCCAAGTTCGTAATACCATCATTCCATACTGCTTTATATTTTTCTAAAGTTTGAATAGCCTGATTTGCCTTTGTTAAAATAACGCCTATGTCTTTTAGTGTATAACGTAAACCTCCCTGATATAGCGTAATTACGTTACGTCTTTGTGAAATAGCAACAACAAGACTTCCTGTTTGCTTCGCTACACGTTCTGCTGTGCGATGACGCATTCCTGTTTCAATGGAATCAATAGATGACTCGGGAACTAACTGTGCATTTGCAATTAAAATTTTACTTCCCGTCTCATTTAAAATAAGAGCTCCATCCATTTTTGCTAGTTCGTATAAACTAGCGGGAGAGAATGCACAATTAATGTGAAATCCTCCATCAACAATGCTTTTAATTTGATCATTATACCCAAGGACAATTAAGCCACCTGTTTGCGCACGAAGTACATTATCTATGCCTTCTCGCAAAGGTGTCCCTGGTGCAACAAGCTGCAAAATATTAATCATACTTTTGACACGTTGCTTGTTTTCTTCCATAGCCTAGCCTCCTAATGTCAAACGAAGCGCCTCTCCTAAATTAGAAACACCAACTACTTCAATCCCCTCAGGAATTGTCCAACCCCCTAAATTTTTTTGCGGGATGATGGCACGCTGAAATCCTAATTTAGCCGCTTCTTGTACTCGTTGTTCAATTCTCGATACCCTTCTTACTTCTCCAGTTAACCCAACTTCTCCTATTACCGCATCGGTCGGGGCAGTTGACTTATCTCGAAAACTCGATGCAATACTTAAAGCCACTGCCAAATCAATTGCTGGTTCATCCAATCTCAATCCTCCAGCAACCTTTAAATACGCATCTTGGTTTTGCAATAATAAACCTGCTCTTTTTTCTAGCACTGCCATAATAAGCGATACACGATTATGATCAATCCCTGTAGCCATTCTTCGTGGATTTCCAAAACTAGTAGGAGAAATTAATGCTTGTATTTCTACTAAAACAGGCCTTGTCCCTTCCATAGAAGCAACAACTGTAGAGCCAGCAACTCCAACAGGTCTTTCTTCTAGAAAAATTTCAGAAGGATTTAATACTTCCGCAAGACCGAGTTCCTTCATTTCAAAAATACCCATCTCATTTGTAGAACCAAAGCGATTTTTAACCGCTCGCAAAATACGATATGTATGATGACGGTCTCCTTCAAAATAAAGAACCGCATCCACCATATGTTCTAACATACGCGGTCCTGCAATTGCCCCTTCTTTCGTTACATGTCCTACGATAAAAATTGGAATTCCTTTCGTTTTTGCAAGTTTCATCAGTTCCGCTGTACATTCACGTACTTGCGAAACACTACCTGGTGCTGAGGTTACTTCTGGCAAATAAATAGTTTGAATGGAATCAATGACAACAAAGGAAGGGTTCATTTCATCGATATGTGCCGCAATTCGCTGTAAATCTGTTTCCGAAACAACAAATAAGTTGCTTCCATTTACATGTAGACGATCTGCACGAAGTTTAATTTGTTTTGCTGATTCTTCACCAGATATATACAATACATCATACGAAGAATCTGCTAATTGCGATGATATTTGTAGTAGTAAGGTTGATTTTCCAATTCCAGGATCTCCTCCAATAAGTACGAGGGAACCGTCAACAATTCCTCCACCGAGTACACGATTAAATTCTTGAAATTTTGTTTCAATCCGTGCCTCTGACTTTGTTTCTACTTCTGTAAGACGCCTTGGCTTTGTTACTTCCGTTTGAATCGCATTTGCATAGTTGATGCGACGCGATGATACAACTTGTTCCATCTCTTCGACAAGCTTATTCCATTGCCCACATCCAGGGCACTTACCCATATATTTTGGTGACTGATAACCACATTCTTGACATATAAATTTTGTTTTCTTTTTAGCCATCTTGTTTTTACTTCACTTCACTTTCATCTATAAACATACATCCTTCTCGTACAAGAAAGAGGGCTATTATTTAGCCCTCCTTGTTTGTCTATACTTATTTTACCTTTTCTGCACTGCGAATGACAAATGATTCCCCTTCGGCGTCAAAGACAACTTTTTGACCTTTCTCAATTGCTCCTTTTAGAAGTTCTTCTGACAATCGATCTTCCACATGTTTTTGGATTGCTCGACGAAGTGGACGAGCACCATACTCACGATCGAATCCTTTATCAGCAATTGCTTCAATTGCTGTACTTGTTAACTCTAATTCAATCTCTTGTTCTTTTAACCGATTTACTAATTGATTAACCATAAGCGTTACAATTTCTTGAATATGTTTTTTCTCAAGCATATGGAAAACAATGATTTCATCAATACGGTTTAAGAACTCTGGACGAAATGCTTTTTTCAATTCATCCATTACTTTACCCTTCATATCTGAATAATCACGACTCTCATCTTGTACGTTAAAACCGAGATGTTTATTACGTTTTAATGCTTCGGCACCAACGTTAGATGTCATAATAACAATTGTATTTCGGAAATCAACTGTACGCCCTTTAGAGTCTGTTAAACGCCCATCTTCTAGCACTTGCAGTAAAATGTTAAATACATCTGGATGTGCCTTCTCTACTTCATCTAACAGCACGACAGAATATGGTTTGCGACGAACTTTTTCTGTTAATTGGCCGCCTTCTTCATATCCCACATATCCTGGGGGAGACCCCACTAAGCGAGAAGTAGAATGTTTCTCCATATACTCAGACATATCAATACGAATCATTGCATCTTCATCACCAAACATAGATTCTGCTAATGCACGCGCAAGCTCCGTTTTACCTACACCAGTCGGTCCTAAGAAAATAAATGAACCAATTGGGCGTTTCGGATCTTTTAAACCCGCTCTTGCGCGGCGCACTGCTTTCGCTACTGCGACAACAGCTTCATCTTGGCCAATTACACGGTCATGTAAAATGGATTCTAGATTCAATAATTTATTTGTTTCTGTTTGTGCAAGTTTAGAAACCGGAATACGCGTCCACGTAGAAACAACATTTGCAATGTCTTCTACTGTTACTTCTGAATTTTCTTTTCCTTGCTGCTCTTTCCACTGACGTTTTGTATCCTCTAATTTTTCACGTAAACGTTGTTCCATATCTCGTAAAGAAGCTGCCTTTTCAAATTCTTGGCTCTGTACGGCTGCATCCTTTTCTTTTCGAATTTCTTCAAGTTTCACTTCAAGTTCTTTTAAATCTGGTGGTGTTGTATAAGAACGTAAGCGTACTTTTGAAGCTGCTTCATCGATTAAGTCAATTGCTTTATCAGGTAAGAAACGATCTGTAATATAACGATCCGAAAGTTTTACAGCTGCTTCAATTGCATCATCTGTAATGGAAACGCGGTGATGTGCCTCGTAACGATCGCGTAACCCTCTTAAAATTTGAATCGATTCTTCTAAGCTTGGCTCGTCAACATGAATTGGTTGGAAACGTCTTTCTAGTGCTGCATCTTTTTCAATGTATTTACGATACTCATCTAATGTTGTCGCCCCAATACATTGCAATTCACCACGTGCTAATGATGGTTTCAAAATATTGGATGCGTCAATTGCACCTTCTGCACCACCTGCACCAATTAATGTATGAAGTTCATCAATAAATAGAATGATATTACCAGCTTGGCGAATTTCATCCATCACTTTCTTTAAACGATCCTCAAACTCACCACGGTATTTCGTGCCAGCAACAACTGTACCCATATCTAACGTCATAACACGCTTATCGCGTAATGTTTCTGGAACTTCATTATTTACAATTTGCTGTGCTAGACCTTCAGCAATTGCTGTTTTACCTACCCCAGGTTCTCCAATTAATACTGGGTTATTCTTAGTTCTACGGCTCAATACTTCAATAACACGTTGAATCTCTTTACTACGGCCAATAACAGGATCTAAGCGTCCTTCACGTGCAACAACTGTCAAATCTCGCGCTAAACTATCAAGCGTTGGTGTATTTGCATTTGCTGATGCACCACCTTGATGGCCTGATGTAGCTTCATTGCTTCCAAGGAGCTGCAATACTTGTTGTCTTGCTTTGTTTAAACTTACGCCTAAGTTATTTAAAACACGCGCTGCAACACCTTCACCTTCACGGATCAACCCTAGTAAAATATGTTCCGTTCCAACATAAGAATGACCTAGCTTACGTGCCTCATCCATTGATAACTCAATTACTTTTTTGGCACGCGGTGTATAATGAACAGTTTGAGACATCTCTGTTCCACGACCAATTAATGCCTCTACCTCTTTTTGTACCTTCTCTGGACTTAACCCAAGAGCAATTAACGCTTTAGCTGCAATTCCTTCCCCTTCACGTACAAGCCCAAGTAAAATATGTTCTGTACCAATATTATTATGCCCAATGCGAATTGCTTCTTCTTGAGATAAAGCTAATACTTTCTGTGCTCTTTCTGTAAATCTTCCAAACATCATAGAAATCGCCTCCTACTTGCGCTCAATTTTGTTCAATTCGTAGTCTTTCACGGATTAATGTCGCCCTTCGATAATCCCTTTCTTCTGGGCTTAAAGGACCTCCTGCGTATTGCTGTAAAATTCCTGGCTGAGTTAGTACCATTAACTCTGTTAAAATATTTCTTGATATATTTTTTATATAATCAAGATCAATACCTAACCGCATATCTGACAGACAAATAGCAGCTTCTACCGATTGAATTAATCGACTATTAGCCAGTACACCATAAGAACGATATACTCGGTCTTCAAGTTCAATACTTGAATTTTTCATAATTAGTTCTCGAGCTACTCTCTCTTGTTGTATAAGCTGATGAACAACACTCTCTAAATCTGCTATAATATCTTCTTCTGATTTTCCTAATGTCATTTGATTAGAAACTTGAAATATATTACCTAAGGCTTCGCTACCTTCACCGTATATTCCTCTTACGACTAAACCTAATTGTTGAATTGCTTGTATAATACGATTTATCCGTTTCGTCAAAACAAGTGCTGGTAAATGCATCATTACAGAAGCTCGTAACCCCGTACCAACATTTGTGGGGCAACTGGTAATATAGCCAAGCGATTCATCAAAAGCATATTCAACTGCTTTTTCAATCCATGTATCCATTTTGTTTGCGCTTTGCAGTGCTTCTGATAATTGCAGCCCTGGGAATAAACATTGAATTCGCACATGATCTTCTTCATTAAGCATCACACTTATATGTTCACTTTCTGATAGTAGACAAGTACCAAATTCCGTTCCAGCAAGATTAGGACTAATTAAATGTTTTTCTACTAAAACTCTTCGCTGAAGCGGTTTTAGTTCATTCATTTTTAATAGTTCAAAATTCCCGAGGGATTTCACTTTCTGATTTACAAACTTCTTTTGAAATAAATTAGTAATCTGCTTAGCTTCTTCATCAGTTTGCATAATAGGGAAATGATAATCTTTTAAATTACGAGCCAAACGAATACGACTACTTAAAACAATATCAGAATCGGGGCCATCTCCCCTCATCCACGGACTAATTGCTTCATTCATAATACGATCCAGTGACATAGAACTATTCCCCCCCTCTATGCTCACTAAGCTGATTTTCAATACTTCGGATTTGATCACGCGTTTGAGCCGCTTTTTCAAATTCTTCTTTCTGTACACATTGCTTTAATTTTAATTTTAGTTCATCTAATTCTTTCTTTAGATGAATATTTCCTCCCATACGCTCGGGAATTTTTCCACAATGATGTGTATGACCACCATGAAGCCGTGTCAACATTGGTTTTAGTTGTTCCTTAAATGTCTCATAACAAGAAGCACATCCAAAGCGACCTACTTTTGCAAATTGTTTATATGTCATATTACAAGTTGGACATCGTAATACTCCTGCATCTGAAAAACTATCTTCTTGGTTTTCAAACATTGATGGTTCTCCATGTAGCAATCCAGCTAGTAAGTCATGGAAGGAAAAACTAGATTGTGGTGATTGAAAGAAAGACGTATAGCCATTTTGTTCTGCACATTGCTCACAAAGATGAACTTCCGTCTTTTGTCCGTTTATTACTTTTGTATAATGTAGTGCTGCTGGTCTTATATTACAATTTTGACAAGTCATCTTATATCCCCACCTTTACAATAGGAACGATCTACCTCATGATACTTTTTATACACCACTAGATTATTTTGTTCACTGAATCTTGTCTGTAAAAAGTCCCACTATAAAATGAATTACCACTAAAAACATTTCTTAACAAAAGCTGTATTTATTTATATTTCAGTGTTCTTAACATTGCGCATAATATTCGAGCCCTAAGTTCATCTCTAGAAGGTAAATCCATTAATAATACAGATCGATCTAATACGCTCAGCATAAGTTTTGCTTCCCGATTGGTCACAATATCTTCTTCCACTAATCGTATAATGATACTTTCCGCATTCCCTTGCGCAATACTATGCTCGATCATATGAAGCATTTGATCAATAATGTCTATATCGTCATGCAATTTGACTTTGATAATGCGAATGTAACCTCCTCCGCCTCGTTTACTTTCAACTACAAATCCTCTTTCTAACGTAAAGCGAGTATTGATTACATAATTAATTTGAGACGGAACACAATCAAATCGATCCGCAATCTCATTTCTCTTAATCTCAATCACATTATTATTGCTTAAGTCAATAACTTGCTTTAGATATTGCTCAATGATATCAGATATATTTCTCATTTATCCGCCACCTTTATTGACTTTGACTATCTTTGACTTTAATTATATACGTATTAAAGAAATTTGCAACTCTTTTGCTTCCTCACTATCCTAGCCAAAATTTCTTTTCTTTAATCACTACGTTTATATTTTATACAACAGAATTAACTTCTCATTTTTATTTGTACATATTAATACCAAATAAAAATATACAAAAAAGCACGAGTCAAATGACTCGTGCTTTAATTGCTTGGCGACGTCCTACTCTCACAGGGACAAGGTCCCAACTACCATCGGCGCTAGAGAGCTTAACTTCCGTGTTCGGTATGGGAACGGGTGTGACCTCTCTGCCATCATCACCAAACTATTGAAGGTATATTCCTTCAAAACTAGATAACATTTGCTTCATATTATATGGTTAAGTCCTCGATCTATTAGTATTCGTCAGCTCCACATGTCACCATGCTTCCACCTCGAACCTATCAACCTGATCATCTTTCAG
>NZ_JAPHWH010000018.1:0-75643 GCF_026241455.1 Bacillus sp. DHT2 | reverse complement strand
CCCATAGCGTAAGCTAGTAAGATCCCTGAAAGATGATCAGGTTGATAGGTTCGAGGTGGAAGCATGGTGACATGTGGAGCTGACGAATACTAATAGATCGAGGACTTAACCATATAATATGAAGCAAGTGTTATCTAGTTTTGAGAGAATATAAAAAAACTTATTGACTTTTCAAGTGAATAAGTTATAATAATCATTGTCTCAAATGAATAATGTCTGGTAATGATGGCAGAGAGGTCACACCCGTTCCCATACCGAACACGGAAGTTAAGCTCTCTAGCGCCGATGGTAGTTGGGACCTTGTCCCTGTGAGAGTAGGACGTTGCCAGGCAATATTATTCCGCAGTAGCTCAGTGGTAGAGCTATCGGCTGTTAACCGATCGGTCGTAGGTTCGAGTCCTACCTGCGGAGCCATTATGCTTCCATAGCTCAGCTGGTAGAGCACTTCCATGGTAAGGAAGAGGTCACCGGTTCAAGCCCGGTTGGAAGCTTGGGAACAGTTTTAAATTTTTTTGGCCCGTTGGTCAAGTGGTTAAGACACCGCCCTTTCACGGCGGTAACACGGGTTCGAATCCCGTACGGGTCACCACTTTTGGAGGATTAGCTCAGCTGGGAGAGCACCTGCCTTACAAGCAGGGGGTCGGCGGTTCGATCCCGTCATCCTCCACCATATATTTTATAATGTCGGAGGGGTAGCGAAGTGGCTAAACGCGGCGGACTGTAAATCCGCTCCTTCGGGTTCGGCAGTTCGAATCTGCCCCCCTCCACCATTTTCAAAAAAACAACCTGAAAAGGTTTATTTTTTTGAAAAGACAACCATACTAGTAAATATTAATGGGCTATAGCCAAGCGGTAAGGCAACGGACTTTGACTCCGTCATGCGCTGGTTCGAATCCAGCTAGCCCAGCCATTTACGAGCCATTAGCTCAGTTGGTAGAGCATCTGACTTTTAATCAGAGGGTCGAAGGTTCGAGTCCTTCATGGCTCACCATTTTCGCGGAAGTAGTTCAGTGGTAGAATACAACCTTGCCAAGGTTGGGGTCGCGGGTTCGAATCCCGTCTTCCGCTTTTTTACTTCGGGGCCTTAGCTCAGCTGGGAGAGCGCCTGCCTTGCACGCAGGAGGTCAGCGGTTCGATCCCGCTAGGCTCCATTATAAATTAGAAAAAACCTTACATCTTTTGATGTAAGGTTTTTTGTTTATCTTGCTTAATAAGGATGAGTTTCCATTCATTTCGTTTACAATAGAAAGATAGAGTGAAATATACCATTTGAATTGAAGTGTGTTGGAATAAGGGGAATGGAGGGATCGGTGTTGAAAATTGTTATTGCATCTGATTCATATAAAGAAAGCTTACGAGCGATAGAGGTATGTAAGGCTATTGAAAAAGGATTTACTAAAATTTTTCCTGAAGCTGAGTATGTAAAAGTCCCGATTGGAGATGGAGGAGAAGGTACAGTCCAGTCCCTTGTTGATGCTACAGGAGGAAAGATTATTCCACTTCATGTAACAGGTCCACTTGGTGAGCGTGTAGAAGCATTTTACGGCATTTCTCAAGACAAAAGAACAGCGTTTATTGAAATGGCAGCAGCATCAGGATTACAGCATGTTTCAGTTAAAAAGCGAAATCCTCTTATTACAACAACAAAAGGAACGGGAGAGCTTATATTAGATGCACTGGATAAAGGCGTACAGCACATCATTTTAGGTCTTGGAGGAAGTGCTACGAACGATGGGGGTGCCGGAATGCTCTCTGCCTTAGGTGTAAAATTTTTAGAGAAAGATGGACGAGTAATAGAACCTGTCGGTGGAAATTTACATTCTATTGATTCTTTAGATTTATCGAAGTTGGATTCTCGTTTAGCACATGTAAAACTAGAAGCGGCGTGTGATGTAGATAATCTTTTGACAGGACAAAAAGGAGCATCTTTTGTATTTGCAAAACAAAAGGGAGCAAGTGCAGAAATGATTGCACAGTTAGATGATAACTTAAAGCGTTATGCCCATGTATTAAAAAAATATTTATATATTGATGTGGAAGAGATTGCAGGTGCAGGAGCTGCGGGGGGATTAGGCGCTGCTGTTGCTGCTGTACTACAAGGGGAATTAAGAAAAGGAATTGAAATTGTATTAGATTATACAAATTTTGATGAACATATAAAAGAAGCGGATCTAGTTCTTACAGGTGAAGGAAGGATAGATGTACAAACAGCTTATGGAAAAGCTCCGGTTGGAATTGCTAGACGGGCAAAGAAGCTTCATATACCCGTTATAGCTATTGGGGGTTCCGTGCTCCCTAATCACATTTCAGTTTATAAAGAAGGAATAGATGCTGTGTTTGCTGCCACATCAAGTCCAATGACATTAGAGGAAGCATATATAACAGCAAAGGAAAATATTGAAATGTCCGCACGAAATATCGCATCTGTATGGAAAATAGCATCAGAAAGACGTCTCTAATATAGGAGGCGTTTTTTTACTTTCAATTATTTATGAATACATGTGTAATGAGGTTTCTTGGGAGGAGTTTCGTTTTATACATAAAATAGCTTTAGGATATTGGTTTCTACGTAGATATGGGTGAATAAGGTGCATATACATACAAAAAAATGTCGAGTTGAGTCAGACTATAGAAAAGATTTAAAATATTTAGTGAAGGCATAAAAGGGGGAGACTATCTATGAAGAAAGAAATTTCAATCGTTGGAGTTCCAATGGACTTAGGGCAAATGCGTCGTGGGGTTGATATGGGACCAAGTGCAATTCGTTATGCAGGAGTAATTGAAAGAATTCAAAATATTGGGTATGACGTAGAAGATATCGGAGACCTATGTATTGAAAGAGAACAAGAAATAGATGAAAATACAAAATTAAGAAACCTTACACAAGTTGCACATGTTTGTGATGAATTAGCAAGTAAGGTTGATCATATTATAGAAAAAGGTCGTTTTCCACTTGTATTAGGTGGTGACCATAGTATTGCTATCGGGACACTTGCAGGGGTGGCAAAGAACTATAAAAATTTAGGTGTTATTTGGTACGATGCACATGGGGATTTAAATACGGAAGAGACATCACCATCTGGAAACATTCATGGTATGTCACTTGCAGCAAGTTTAGGTTATGGACATCCTTCACTCGTTAATTTATATGAAGCGTATCCAAAGGTTAAAAAGGAAAACGTTGTTATTATCGGTGCGCGCGCGTTAGATGAAGGTGAAAAAGAATTCATTCGTAATGAAGGAATTAAAGTGTTTACAATGCATGAAATTGATCGTATGGGAATGACTGCTGTTATGGAAGAAACGATTGCATATTTATCTCATACAGATGGTGTTCATTTATCATTAGATTTAGATGGACTTGATCCACATGATGCACCAGGAGTTGGAACACCTGTAACTGGTGGATTATCATATCGTGAAAGTCATTTAGCGATGGAAATGTTATCGGAGGCTGATATCATTACATCTGCTGAGTTTGTTGAAGTAAATCCGATTTTAGATGAGAAAAATAGAACGGCAACAACAGCGGTAGCTTTAATGGGTTCTTTATTCGGTGAAAAACTAAAATAAATGTAAGAAAAGCAGCTGAAATGCTGCTTTTTTTTATTTTAAAAAAAGAGTATAATAATGAGTTATATTATACCGCTTTACAAGAAAAGTTCGACATCTTACCAATTTTCACCAAGGGGGTGTCGTTGTAATTGTCGTTTCTTTCATGTATGGTATAATTAACTAGTTGTTGTAAATACATACAGATAGAGCAAAATAATAATATTTCAGTATATGGATAAAATTGCTCATAAGTAGGAGGAAGGGTTAGCATGCCTTTTGGAGATATGAACCTTTTGAAATATCTCAGTACGATATTAGATATCGCCGTTGTGTGGTTTGTTATATATAAGCTAATTCTTGTAATCCGAGGAACAAAAGCTGTTCAACTTTTGAAAGGGATTACAGTTATTATTATCGTTCGTATATTAAGTTATTTATTTGAGTTGCATACATTGCAGTGGCTCACGGACCAAGCTTTAACATGGGGATTTTTAGCGATAATTATTATTTTCCAACCAGAGCTTAGACGAGCGCTTGAACAATTAGGAAGAGGAAGTTTGTTCTCCCGTGGAATTGGTCAGGAAGAAGAAGAGCATGAAATCGTTGCGAATGCTGTGGCAAAGGCAACTGAATATATGGGGAAACGACGCATAGGTGCGCTTATTACATTATCTAGAGAAACTGGAATGGGAGATTATGTAGAAACCGGGATTCCTTTAAATGCGAATGTGTCATCAGAACTACTTATTAATATCTTTATCCCTAATACACCGCTTCATGATGGAGCAGTGATTATGCAAGGAAATACGATTAAAGCAGCAGCTTGTTATTTGCCATTATCGGAAAGCCCGTTCATATCAAAAGAATTAGGAACGCGTCACCGGGCTGCGATGGGAGTTAGTGAAGTAACTGATAGCATTACAGTGGTTGTATCAGAAGAAACAGGCCAAATCTCTTTAACCAAAAATGGAGAATTGCATCGTGACTTAAAAGTCGAACAGTTAAAAGAGATGCTTTTAGCAGAGTTTAGTGGAAATGTGAAGACAACTTCTTCATCTTTATGGAATTGGAATTGGAGGAGAAAGCGTCATGGATAAGCTAATGGAGAACCACTGGTTTTTAAAAGGAATTTCATTACTATTGGCGTTAATGCTTTACATGTCGACGAATTTGTCAGATAAAAACACGACAGGGAATACGAGTGCATCACTTTTTCCAACAGGTGATGTAACGGAGACAGTATCTAACGTTGTAGTAGCAGTAAATTATGATGAAGATAAATATATTGTAAGTGGTGTTCCAAAGTATATAAAAATAAAATTGGAAGGGCCAAAAAATGTAATTACTGCAGCAAGGTCGCAACGTGAGTTTGGAGTATCTTTAGATTTACGTGGGTATTCTACAGGAACATACGATGTTCCTTTAAAGTATACCGGGATGGAAAACAATTTAAAAGCAACAGTTCAACCGGCGAAAGTTAAAGTTACGATTCAAAAGAAAGCAAAAAAGTCATTTCCTGTGGAAGTAAAGTACTCAAATGAGAGTCAAATGCAAGGAAGTATGGTTGAAAAACCGACTATCAAACCAGGAACTGTTGAAGTTATGGGTACAGAAGAGGAACTAGCAAAAGTTGCGCTTGTCAGGGCGTATGTTGATTTGAAGGGGATAACAAAAACAGTAACAAAGACAGCCGAAATTGTACTGTATGATGAAGAGGGCCGGAAATTAGACTTACAAACAACACCGTCTAAAGTAAATGTTACAATCCCAGTTTCAAATCCAACTGCGACAAATAATATTGAAAAAACTGTGCCACTAACTTATGTGAAAAGAGGAAGTCTACCAGAGGGGTTAGCGGTTACAAACATCGGTATCGAACCAAATGAAGTGACAATATCAGGCCCAAAAGATGTTTTGGATAATATAAAGTCCTTGGAGGGCGTCGAAGTAGATCTTAGTAAAATTACGGAATCTACAACATTCGATGCCTCTGTTTTATTACCGAAAGGTGTAACCAATGTAAGCCCCAGTCAAGTGAAGGTTTCTGTCGAAGTGCAAAAACAAAAAACTGTAAAGCATAAGACAATAGATGGCATTTCTATACAAAAAAATGGATTGTCAGATGAATTCACTTTACAACTACTTTCTCCACAAAGTGGAAAGATAAGCGTTGATATTTCAGGAGAAGCAAGTATAGTAGATAAAATAACAGCGGCGCAAATAACAGCATCAATTAATCTACAAAACATATCTTCTGGGACGCATGATATTCCAATTCAGGTTAGCGGTCCTAGTAATGTTTCAATAGAAGCAAAACAAAAAACTGTAAAGGTAACCCTTGTAAAGAAAGAAAAACCAGATCAAGAAGTACAAGGTAAGCCGGAGCAACCAGATTCACAAAAAGATAAAGAGAATGAAACAGAAAAACCAACAGAAAAACCAACAGAAAAACCAACAGAAAAACCAAAAGAAGAACAGAACAAAGAATCTGAAAAAGAGAATGAAGCAGAAAAACAAAAAGAGCAAAATAAAGGAGCGAATAGCAATGGGTAAATATTTTGGTACAGATGGTGTGCGCGGTGTCGCGAATAAGGAATTAACGCCTGAATTAGCGTTTAAAATTGGTCGTTTTGGAGGGTATGTATTAACAAAAGATACAGATCGTCCAAAAGTGATTATTGGTCGTGACACACGTGTATCTGGTCATATGCTAGAAGGTGCGTTAGTAGCAGGATTATTATCAACTGGAGCAGAAGTTATGCGCCTTGGCGTTATTTCAACTCCTGGGGTTGCTTACTTAACAAAAGCATTAGATGCACAAGCAGGTGTTATGATTTCAGCATCCCATAACCCAGTACAAGATAATGGAATTAAATTCTTCGGTTCAGATGGGTTTAAACTAACTGATGAGCAAGAAGCTGAAATTGAAGCTTTATTAGATAAAGAAGTAGATGAATTACCACGTCCGGCAGGAACAGAGCTTGGACAAGTGAATGACTACTTCGAAGGTGGACAAAAATACTTACAATACATTAAACAAACTGTAGAAGAAGATTTCTCAGGTTTACATATTGCTTTAGATTGTGCGCATGGTGCAACATCTTCTTTAGCACCATATTTATTTGCAGATTTAGAAGCTGATATCTCTACAATGGGTACTTCACCAAACGGCATGAATATTAATGACGGTGTTGGTTCTACACATCCAGAAGGTTTAGCAGAATTAGTAAAAGAAAAAGGTGCAGATATTGGACTTGCCTTTGATGGTGATGGAGACCGTTTAATTGCAGTAGATGAAAAAGGAAACGTTGTTGATGGGGATCAAATTATGTACATCTGTGCGAAGTACATGAAAGAAACTGGTCAATTAAAACATAACACAGTTGTTTCAACAGTCATGAGTAACTTAGGTTTCTACAAAGCACTTGAAGCAAACGGTATTACAAGTGATAAAACAGCAGTTGGTGATCGCTATGTAATGGAAGAAATGAAACGCGGCGGTTATAACCTTGGTGGTGAACAATCTGGTCATATTATCTTGCTTGATTACATTACAACTGGAGATGGAATGTTAAGTGCACTTCAGCTTGTAAACATTATGAAAATGACGAAGAAACCATTGTCTGAGCTTGCAGGTGAAATGACAAAGTTCCCACAATTATTGGTGAACGTTCGTGTAACAGATAAGAAACTGGCATTAGAAAATGAGAAAATTAAAGAAATCATCCGTGTGGTAGAAGAAGAAATGAACGGAGAAGGACGCATCCTTGTTCGTCCTTCTGGAACAGAGCCACTTATTCGAGTTATGGCAGAAGCACCAACACAAGAACTTTGTGATGGATATGTACATCGTATTGTAGAAGTTGTGAAAGCTGAAGTTGGCGCTGAATAATTCGCCAATTTCATATGAAAAAGGAGCACGTTTTGTGCTCTTTTTTCATATGTTTTATAGACAATGAAAAATTTTCATTGACGGTTTATGCTGTTTGTTATAAGATGGTCTTGTTCTTTTTCTCAAAATTAATATATGAATTATGAAAGCGCCAGAGCTACAAGTTATGTAGTTGACGAGGAGGAGTTTTATCGAGATTTCGGCGGATGACTCCCGGTTGTTCATCACAACCGAAAGCTTTTATTTAAAGCGTTGAGGTGACTCAATGGACAAAGATAAAAGTGTGATGAGGGAAAAAGAACGGATGAATACTGGCTGTATAAGTGTATACGGACTGAAACCCAATCGAGAGGAAGGTGAAAGCCGTTACAGACTTACAGGGCTGGCAATATGTAATCCGTTTTTTATATGTAAATAATGGGATTGGACTATGTCGTTACATGTTCGCAAAGCAATGTAAGCATTTGTAACGGCGACTAAACATGTGTGGAATCGTAGGATTTATTGGAGATCAAGATGCAAAAGAAATTTTATTAAAAGGCTTAGAGAAGCTAGAGTACCGTGGATATGATTCAGCGGGTATTGCAGTACAGGCAGAGAACGGTGTTGTTGTATACAAAGAAAAAGGCCGTATTGCAAAACTTCGTGAAATCGTGGATGAAAATGTAGCTGCAAGCGTGGGAATCGGTCATACACGCTGGGCAACACATGGTGTTCCAAGTAAAGTAAATGCACATCCGCATCAAAGTACGTCAAAACGCTTTACACTAGTTCATAATGGTGTAATTGAAAACTATGAATTAGTGAAAAAAGAATATCTTCAAGATGTGACGTTTGTAAGTGAAACAGATACAGAAATTATCGTTCAGCTTATGGAACAGCAAGTTAACACAGGATTAAGTGTAGAAGACGCATTCCGTCAAACGTTATCCATTTTACATGGTTCTTATGCAATTGGCTTACTTGATGCTGAAAATCCAAACATGATTTATGTTGCTAAAAACAAAAGCCCGCTATTAGTAGGTGTTGGTGACAACTTTAATGTTGTTGCAAGCGATGCAATGGCAATGTTACAAGTTACAGATCAATTTATCGAGTTAATGGATAAAGAAATGGTGATCGTAACACAAGAAAGCATTACAATTAAAAACTTACAAGGTGAAACGATTGAGCGTGCACCGTTTACAGCGGAATTAGATGCAAGTGATATTGAAAAAGGAACATATCCTCATTTCATGTTAAAAGAAATTGATGAGCAACCACTTGTAATCCGTAACATCATTCAAAAGTATCAAAATGAAGATGGCGCAATTGAATTAGATGAAGACATTCGTAATGCAATTTTAGATAGCGATCGTATTTATATTATTGCATGTGGAACAAGTTACCATGCTGGTCTTGTTGGAAAGCAATTCATCGAAAAATTTGCGAAAGTACCTGTAGAAGTACACGTAGCAAGTGAATTCTCTTACAATATGCCACTATTAACAGAAAGACCATTCTTCATTTACATTTCACAAAGTGGTGAAACAGCAGATAGCCGTGCAGTACTTGTGCAAACAAATGAAATGGGTCATAAAGCATTGACAATCACAAACGTACCAGGTTCTACGCTTTCTCGTGAGGCGGACTATACACTACCTTTATATGCAGGACCAGAAATTGCAGTCGCTTCTACGAAAGCTTACACAGCACAACTTGCAGTGCTTTCAATCTTAGCAGCTGACATTGCGAAAGCAAAAGGTGAAGTTCTTGATTTTGACTTAACACACGAATTAGGTCTTGTAGCCAATGCAATGGAAGTACTTTGTAATCAAAAAGAAGAAATGGATGCACTTGCAAAGCAATTTTTAGCGACAACTCGCAACTGTTTCTTCATCGGACGTAGCGTAGACTTCTATGTTGGTTTAGAAGGTGCGTTAAAGCTAAAAGAAATCTCTTACATCCAAGCAGAAGGATTTGCTGGTGGAGAATTAAAACACGGTACAATCGCGTTAATCGAAAAAGGTACACCAGTTATCGCGCTTGCTACACAAGAGCACGTAAACCTTGGAATTCGCGGCAATGTAAAAGAAGTAGTAGCACGCGGAGCAAACCCGTGTATCATCGCAATGAAAGGCTTAGAAATGGAAGGTGACAGCTTCGTATTACCAGCTGTACATGAAGCGTTAGCACCGCTTGTAGCGGTTATTCCATTACAACTGATTTCATACTACGCAGCGCTTCACCGCGAGTGTGATGTTGATAAGCCACGTAACTTAGCTAAATCTGTTACTGTTGAGTAGGAGATTGGGAGGTTCATAATTTTATTGTAGATTTGAAATAAAGTTGCACCGTTTTACCCCTTTAGATATGATTATCTAAAGGGGTGTTTTTATGTCGAAAAGAAAAAGAACATCCGAGATTGAACAGTGGATTAAACAAGGTCGAGGGACCGGTATTGGAGTAGATTATAAACCTTGGTTAAAGATTCAAGATGTATCTTCAAAGGGTCGTTCAACTCGTTTAAAAGGAATAAAAACAAACAGACAGCATGAATTTCTATCGGATTTAGAACGCAATTATTTTTATTTAACTGAGTATTCGAATTATATTGTTGCTGGCCGCAGAACAGATTTCGAAAAAATAGAGAAACTACATATGCAGTAAGGCTTGAAATGAAAAGAGATAAAGCAATCGAACTATTATACTATGATAATTTATATGATTTCACTTTGGATATTATCGAAAATAATTCTTATTGATGACTTAAAGCAGAGTCAAAGGTTAATTACAGCTCATGAATCGGGAGTAAAAATAAGATTGCAAAAAAATTTTAAATATAACAACGTAGGTTTAAGAGTATTTGAAAAAACAATCGACCGAATAGAACGAATGATGAGAGGGATGGGAAAATGAGCGATACAAGGACCAACTTGATGCTGGATTTGCAAAGAATTGAGAAGGATAAGTATCAGTTACGCGAAGGTGAGCAGCATCAAGATTTCTTACCTTTGTTACTTCAATATATTGGCGATCCTCAGCCAGAATTACGGGATAACCTAATTTATCCGATGTTTTATATGTGGATTAAGGAAGAGAATAGGTTCAGTGGAGAGGAGTTGCGTAGCCTCTTAACTGTTCTGACTGATGAGAACCATTTGTTCTATAATATTGGCAGCGAGGATGATCAGTCAGTTTTTACAAGGACGTTCTCTGCCTTGCCTATCGCTTTGATTGTGCAACACCACAGACAGAATCCATTTTTCAATCAAGCGGAAATTGAGCAATTAATGCATGCAATGCTCCGTTATTATAAAGAGGAGAAGGATCTGCGAGGTTACCTTTCAGTAGGAGGCTGGGCTCACAGCGCGTCTCACGGTGCGGATGTTTTTGTCGAGCTGGTGCAGTGCGAGGAGAGCAGCGTCGCAATGCTGCGTGAGGTTCTTGTCGCTATTTCTGGCATGCTTCATAATGGTAGACACATTTTTAGCGATGAGGATGATGAGCGGTTGGTCAACATCGTGGATACGATGATTGACAAAGAGTTACTTCCACATCAAGAAATCGCTGATTGGCTTAGCGGCTTAGCGCAATGCTGCAATTTGCCGAGAAGTCGCAGTCAGGTGATTGCTCGCGTGAACAGCAAGAATTTTTTACGCAGTCTCTATTTCAGAAGGGGACAAGATAGCCGAGGGGATGAGCTTAACACTGTAATGCTTGGTACTGAGGCAAAATTGAACAGGTTTTCTATCAGTTAAAGGATTAGAGTGTGTTTCAATTTTCGTTTAGTTAAAAATGGCAGTCACAAAATTACTACTGTGACTGCTTTATAAAAGGTTGACCAAAGCCTTAGTTCTTTGTTTGACACCCTCTAGCATGTTCCTCCATTAAAGGGCGCTTTAATGGAGGAAATATCATAGAAATGATCAAACTTTTTTATAAAAGAATGATTCAATAAAATATATTAAGAGCGTGTTTTAATTAATCTTTTTTCAAAACACGCTCTTTCTTTTTGCTTGTTTATCAAGGCTATTAGTATTAATTTGATCAATCTTTATTCTAAAGCTACATTTATTGTTGGTTTGAAATAAAGTCGCGACGTTTTTAAAAAACATGCGAAGCTTTACCCCTTTAGATACGATTATCTAAAGGGGTGTTTTTATGTCCAAAAGAAAAAGAACATCTGAAATTGAAAAATGGATTATGCAAGGTCGCGGGTCAGGAATTAGGGTGATTATCAGCCTTGGTTGAAGATTCAAGATGTTTCCTCGTTAGGTCGATCAACACGCTTGAAAGGGATTAAAACGAGCAGACAACATGAATTTTTATCAGATTTGGAACGAAATTACTTTTATATAACTGAATATTCTTATTTTGTTATTGCAGATGAATTAGGAATTAAACATCCTACAGATCCTAAAACGGGCGAACCGATTGTGATGACAAAGGATTTTTTATTAAGTGTAGAATTAGAAAATGATAAATGTAAATATTTAAAATATATGTCAATAATTTTAAAAAATGCTGTGTATTCTATTTTATATCGTAGTAATCTTGTAATGAACAAGTTATTCATTCTTTAAAGGAGGCAAACAAATCATGGATATTATGATTGAAAAGATTCCAGCATATCGGATTGCTTACATAAGGGAGATTGGCCCTTATGGAATTAATAATGTGCGAATAATGGAAAAATTAAAAGAATGGGCAAAATCTAACCATTTATTTAATGACGAATCCATAATTTTTGGAATTGCTCAGGATAATCCTGAAACTACTAAACTTGAAAACTGTCGTTATGATACCTGCATAGTTGTTTCAAACGACTATGCAGTAACTGATGACTATGTAAGAGAAGGTAATATTGTTGGAGGAAAATATGCTGTTTTTAAAATTAATCATACAGCAGAAGCAGTTCAGAAAGCGTGGGTTGATATTTTTCCAGAATTATCTGGGCAAGGATATCAATTTGATGAAGCAAGACCAATCATCGAAAGGTATGTAGTCAAAATAGTTAATAATCATCATTGTGAAATTTGTGTACCCGTATATTAAAGTAGTAATTGGATAAATTCCAATTTGTTTGATTGAATAAAACGAGCACCTTATATTTCCTCTTTTGGTTCTTAAAAAATACATTTTCCACTTCACTGGCCAAAAGGAATATCTCAGGGAGAGCATAACAACCAATAATTTTCGTACTAGGAAATATATCTATTGCAGGTACTATATCGAAAATCTGGCCTCTTTAAATGTACTCTTAGCTTTTATAAATACAGCCCTTTTAGTTTTCGTCTAAAAGGGCTGTGCTGTTTACATGTTTAATTTAGTTTTCAATATCCAATATTTATTTCCGTTTATTGTAAATGAGAATTCGACCCATCCATTGGGATCTTCGCGATGAACGAATACTGATGTTCCTAATGCTAATGTACCTTGGTTGTTTTCTGTAACAGACTGACTTTTAATTACTCCATCAAATGAATAGGGTACAACGTAATAGAAGGCAGCTAGTTTAGCAGTTGCTTTCGTTCCCTGTGGATATGTTTTATATGGGATATTATTTGAGAGTGCGTCAACATTTAAGGTATTTGGGTTTTTAGGTAATTTTTTTGCATATAAATAATCTTGCTTTTGGAAGGGTTTAATACGCTCCATAATTTTTGCGATTTTGGTAGACCATTCTTGATCTGTTGAATACATAACATTCATACCTTGCAATGTTGGACCATAGTAATATGATCCATTTTTCTCTAAATATTTATCTCTTACATAATTGGCATTATAGGCAATGCTATCACCGAAAGTTGGTAAATATTTTGCATATTTAAACGGATCCTGATCATAAGCGCGCAAACCAAATAGATTATGTTTGCGATATGCGATTTCAGATTTACCATATCCGGATTCTAAAATAGCATGTGCCGCTAAATAAAGTGCGTTAACACCATACTGAGCTTGAGCTGCAACAAAGTCGTTTCCATGTCCAATTAATGGGCTATCTGGTTGGTACTTTTTAATGTCAGCATCAATTTCTTTACCAGTAACATTTGAAGCATATGTTAAATCAAGGTTTATATATGACGTAGCAGTGATATTATTTTCAGGAATCCAAGTACCGCTGTTATTGAAATAATACGTTGTTCCGTCAATAGAAGCGAATCCAGTTTGCATAACACCATTTAGCTGTAAATAGTACCATGTACTCCCTTCTTGTAGCCAACCCGTTTTCATCGTCCCATTTGAATTTAGGTAGTACCACTGGTTACCGTCGAGAAGCCATCCTGTTTTCATGGTGCCATTAGAGTTTAAGTAATACCAAACTCCGTTATCAAAAAGCCACCCTGTTTTCATAGCGCCATTAGAGTTTAGGTAATACCAAACTCCGTTATCAAAAAGCCACCCTGTTTTCATAGCGCCATTAGAGTTTAGGTAATACCAAGCTCCGTTATCAAAAAGCCACCCTGTTTTCATAGCGCCATTAGAGTTTAGGTAATACCAAGCTCCGTTATCAAAAAGCCACCCTGTTTTCATAGCGCCATTAGAGTTTAGGTAATACCAAGCTCCTTTATCGAAAAGCCACCCTGTTTTCATAGCGCCATTAGAGTTTAGGTAATACCAAGCCCCGCTATCAAAAAGCCATCCTGTTTGCATGACTCCGCTTGAATTTAAGAAATACCAATTATTATTGTTTTGTAACCATCCTTTTTTTACAGTTTCATTTGTTTTAATTGCTGTATTGTAAGTTGATACAGTTTCAGCCATCCCTTTTATAGGAATAAAAAGTATGCTTGATGCTAAGATAATTGATGCAGCTTTTTTTAACATTTCTTAATAATACTCCTTTTAGTAGTTTGTTAGTTTCATATTAACCAAAGTACTATTGTAACAAGGGAGGAGGAAAAAACAAACAAATATCATAAAAGTCTAATAAATTACTGTTAAAATAATTTTATATGAGTAGTTTCATATAATTGTTAGTAAAGTGGAATGTAAATAGAAGTGAAAAGGAACAGTGATTGAGAGACGAGCATAAAACTAGAAAAAGTTGACTTATACAGTCAATTTTTTATTTTGAGGGTGTTGTAAAATTCATACATATTCAAAAATAGATGCATAAAAAAATTCGTTTTCTTGGAAAAATGATACCATCAAACTATCCGAAGAAAGGACGAATTTGCTAGTGTAATAACCAATTTTGATATTGAAAGTAACTGTTATGTACTTATTACTGTCCTAGTGGAAGAAATCGAAGTATTGAAATCATTAGCCTTTGGAGCAGGGTTATTAAATCATGTATTAAAAATATTGAGGTGGAGTTTATCTGAGATACTATAATATGATGAAGGGCTTCTAAATCTAGTATTAGGAATCTGAATGAAGTTACATATCATAGATAGAGAAGATCCGTCTCCGTCGAATGTGGGTATTCAGTTAAGGATTTTTCATTTCGTTATAAAGGAAAGTACGATATACTTGACGTATCTTTAGAGATGTAACTATAATTGTTACGATTCGGATTTTATAATGGAAAGGGTGAATGATGTAAGTGAATGAAAGTAATCACGATGTATATAAACCTGTAAGAGTAAACAGGTTATGGATGATTCTTGTATTAGGGACACTCACAGCAATTGGGCCATTGTCCATTGATATGTACTTGCCCTCGTTACCAAAATTAACGGATGATTTACAAACGAATGCTTCTCTTGCTCAGCTTACTTTAACAGCTTGCTTACTAGGGCTTTCGGTTGGACAATTATTTGTTGGTTCAATTAGTGATATTTATGGACGGCGCAAACCGCTTATTATTGCTCTTATTATCTATGTTGCATCTTCTTTATTGTGTGCCGTTGCACCATCTATTTGGAGTTTAGTTCTTTTACGTTTCTTACAAGGAGCTTCAGGCTCAGCAGGTATTGTTATATCACGTGCTATGGTACGTGATATGTACGCAGGTTCGGAGATGACAAAGTTTTTCTCACTGCTTATGTTAGTAAACGGAGCAGCGCCTATTTTGGCTCCGATTATTGGAGGACAATTGTTACAGTTTACATCATGGCGCGGGGTCTTTATCGTTCTTGGAGTGATAAGTGTATTTATGTTAGTATCCGCTATTTTTGTATTGCGTGAGACATTGCCTCTTGAGGAGAGAGAAACAGGTGGTTTAGCAGGAACATTAGCGACATATGGGAATTTGCTGAAAGATCGCTTATTTATGGGGTATGCTTTGTCGCAAGGCTTAGTGTCAGCAGCAATGTTTGCTTATATTTCAGGCTCTCCATTTGTGTTGCAAAATATATACGGGGCATCACCGCAAGCATTTAGTTTATTCTTTGCGATTAATGGTATTGGGATTATTATTGCTAGCCATATTACTGGACGTTTAGCGGGGAAAGTAAATGAGACAACATTATTTGTAATGGGCGTCGGAATTGCAGCTGTTGGTGGTCTTTCTTTACTTCTTATGATTGTACTAGGAGCAGGGTTGATTGGTGTTTTATGTTCGTTATTTCTTGTTGTATCAAGTGTTGGGGTTGTATCGACAACAGGTTTTTCACTAGCAATGAGAAATCAAAAACAAGCTGCAGGAACAGCATCAGCTTTACTTGGTCTACTACAGTTCATTTCTGGAGCGCTTGTTGCGCCTTTAGTTGGGATTGGAGGTAGTAACACAGCACTTCCTATGGGAATTGTGATTGCCCTATGTGAAGTGGGAGCGGTTTTATGTTATATCTTTATGGCAAAGCGCAGTGAAAGACAGTTTGTACTTCGGGAAAAGCAGGATATAGAGGCATAAGAATACTAAAAAAGAGCTAATTCAAAGTATATTTTGAATTAGCTCTTTTTGTTATTTTCTTGGAGCAGCTCATACATATTATTCATGATTGCATCGTATAAAATAGCTAATTTATCCCAAACCCATCGATTTGAATCAACCTCTTTTTCACCGCAGTCAATAATATCTGTATGGTCCGTAATTCTATAAGCTCTTTCTACAATTATCGGAGCAATTTTTGGTATACGAGGAATAGCTTTTAAAATATCTGCAAAATTTCCGATATAGACATGCCCGATGATTTCAATTGTTAGTGATTCATCAGATATGTTTAGGGCGGTGTTGTATTTGTCTATATGCACTTGTTTTAAGTAACGGGCAAGTCTAAGTGGAGCGGTTCTCTTCTTTAATACGCGGCGAAGACTTTCTGTATTTTTGATATGGAGTGATCTTTTACGAATAAGAACGGAAAGTTCTTCTTCCATAAACATCATTTTGTTGTACATATATATTGTTGGCCTCCTTTTTTCTAAATAAATGGATAATGCAACCTTAGGTAGGAATGTTTCATTCATATGTAAGTCTAGCATGCTATGTTCCAGATGTGTGCTTACAGTTTTGTAAGGTATAGAAGAAGAGCTGTGAAGATTCTGGGCGTATAAAGTGACGATACTGTGACAAAAATGGTGATATGTGTATAAAAGTACGGTCATAAGTGTAAAGTTTGAATGGTTCTCGTTATAATAGCAAGTGGAGATAAGTAGTAGATGTAGACAAAAGGAGATTAAGAGATGAAGAAAGTGTGGAGTATTGTCTTGCTTGGAGGAATGCTTCTTTTAGCAGGGTGTAATGGAAATAAGGATACAAAAGAACCGAAAGAAAAAGTAGAACAATCGGCAGAGCAGAAAGAAGATATGAGAGTATATCGTGATGTGCATAATAAGTATGATGAGAAAATGAACAAAGAGTTAAATGAAGCGGTAAAATTATGGGAAGAAGCGAAGGAAAAAGGGGGCAAGGCACTAGTATATCCTAAGTTTAAAGAAGATGTACAGAAAGTAACCACGAGTATGTTAACGGATATCGATCATATACGCAAAGAAATTCGTGTACCGAAGTCAAAAGAACAAGAACATGAGCTATATGTTGGCTTCTTAAATGAGGCAGAACAAGCAATGAAAAAGTTAGAGAAATTAGCGAAAGATGAAGATTCGGCGTTAATTCGTGATATAGAAGTTCATTTTTCAACAGCTTCAACGTACTATAAACGCTTTCAAAAAGAAGCACAAAAATAACCTTGCAATGCGCAAGGTTATTTTTTCTTTTTCCCGTCCCCATCTTCATCTTCAGCTACTAAGACTTTTTGCTCTTCATGAAATTCTGAAATTGTTTGCCCAGTAATGTTATCGAATGGAGTATAAAAGGAAGTTATATTTTTCTTTTTTATAAACAATTTATAGAAGCCTATGATAACTAATATTACGATTGTTAATGGTAATCCTATAATTTCCATAAGTAATGGATCCATCGTAGCTCTCCTTTCTACATAGAGAGGATTTTATTTGTCCTTTACCTTAGTGTAAAACAAAAAAAGGAATTATTTTAAATATAATCTAACTGCTGCAAAAGCGTTGTTAGAAGAAGGTATGAAAGAAGAAGATATTATGTTTACAGAATATCCTTTAATTCCGATTATGTTCCCGACAGATTCTTATTTGCAAAAATTATCCGTATCTGATTTAGAATATATGATTGGTTCTGAGCCAAGCTTACGACATGCGAAAAAGTAAGCAAAAAATAAAGAAGTAGGCATTTGCCTACTTCTTTATTTTACTTCCTTCTTATACTCTTTCTTCGTTCCATCTGAGAACACAACTTCTAAGTCGAATTTTTGGTAGTCTTTATCAAGTTGGAATACGTCTACCACTTGATCAATTACCTCTTGATCAGGTGTGTTTTTATCAAATGTTAACTTTTGTAGAAGTGGACTTAGTTTGGCAATAGCTTTGTCACTCGTTAGCTTTACATCTGTCTTGTGATCCTCAATCTTTCCTTCCATCTTTTTGTCTGCACCTTTACTTTTGTACTCCGCTTCATAATCTTTCTTCGTATCTTGGTAGTCTGCATTTAAGTGAAATTCGTTAAAGTTAAGTTTTAAATCTTGAGGTGCTTCATTTTTAGCTTCGTCCGTTGTTTTCTTATCAGAAGTTGGAGTTTCCTTTTTTGGTGCAGTACAACCTGTTAGCGCAGGTACTAGCATAAGTGCTAATAAAACTGAAAGTAAAATTCTCATAATATATTCCTCCTTAGTGTATCGTTCCTTCCATACAAGTTTTTCCCAATTTCATGTAATTATGTATGTGCTCGACATAAATTATTTCCCGAAACGTACGCTACAAATGGTTATTATACAATAATATTTGGTGGTGGAAATTTAAAAGAAAATATTATCTCTCTATTATTTATAATTGTTATTACACAAATTTTAGCTTTAATCGCTGTAGGACTATTATCTGTATTAAAGGGAAAGAGACATTTAGTAAAAGAAGCATAAAGAAAAAGGGCATCCTTTTGGAGGATACCCTTTTTCTCTTGTAATCGAAGCTTTCGTTAAAATTAACTTCTATAAGGCGAGATTAATTCTCAACCTTTGCCCATTTGAAGTTAAGTGGTCCTGCAAAATCAACTTCAACTATTCCTTTTACATAAGAACGTTCTAAGTATGTTGTTCCATTTTGATAGAGAGGAGAGATAACAGCATCTTTAAATAAGATTTTTTCTGCCTGTTTTAAAGCTTCCCAACGTGCTTTTTCATCACCAGCTAAATCAGTTTTTACTTTTTGGATCAAATCATCAAATTCTTTATTAGAATAGTGATCTAAGTTGTATGAGTTATCAGTTGTAAATAATTCTAAGAATGTAATCGGGTCAGCAAAATCAGGGCTCCAGCCATCAACAGCAATATCATAATTTCCTTGTAGCAATAATGTGACTTGCTGTTTACGTGGTTGAGGCTTCAAGTTAATTGTTAAGCCTTCTAGATTTTTCTCTAGTTGTTCTTTTAAATATTCACCAGTTTTTTTCGAAAGGTCATTATCGCTTGTTAATAATTCAATTGAAATTTTATCAGAACCTAATTCTTGTTTTGCTTGCTTCCAGAATTTTTGAGCATCTTTTGTATTTTCTTTCGTTAAATTGCCATTCTCCTCACGAAAATCTTTTCCATTTGGTCCCTTTGCAAAGTTTTTTGGAACTAGAGAATAAGAAGGAAGAGAGCCATCATTTAAGAGAACATTTACAAATGCCTTTTTATCTATCGATTTATCGATAGCTTGGCGGATATTTACATTTTGTAACGTTTTATTTTTTTGATTCATTCGTACGAATTGTACACCAACATCTGGTCGTTCTTTAAAGTTACTATCTTTGCGATATTTATCAACAAGATCAGAGGTTAAAGTAAGTCGATCGATTTGTTTTGATTCATATAAATTAACGGCTGTTGAATGATCTTTGACGATATTAAAATTAATTTCTTCAAGTTTCACATTATCCTTATCCCAATAGTTGGTACTTTTCTTAAACTTAAAGCTTTGTTCATGTTTCCAATCACTTAATGTAAAGGCCCCATTATAGATAAGCTTATTATCTTCTAATGCATATTTATCACCTTGTGATTTAAAGAATTCTTCATTAATCGGTAAAAATGTTGGGAATGCCGTTAAGCTAATGAAGTATGGAACTGGACGCTCTAATTCAACTTCAAAAGTGTGGTCGTCGATTGCTTTTACACCAAGTTGATCAGCCGAAAGCTCTTTACTATTAATCTTTTTTGCATTTTTTATATCAAAGAATAAAAAGGCATATTCAGAAGCTGTTGCTGAATCAACTGCACGTTGCCAAGCAAAGACGAAGTCCTTCGCTGTTACGGGTGTTCCATTTGACCATTTGGAATCTCGTAAATGGAATGTATATTTTGTTTTATCCGGACTCACTTCATGAGACTTTGCAACACCAGGCACAGGTTTGTTTCCTTCACCAAGGTTATATAGACCTTCAAATACGTTTCTCATTACTTGACCAGAGTCAGTATCTGTAGCGCGTGCAGTATCCATTGTGCGGATTTCTGTACCAGCAGCTAAGTTCAATACTTGTTTATCAGGTGCTTTATCTTTTGCTTTTGCTCCGCTTGCATCGTCTTTATAGCTACCGCATCCTGTTAATAAAATACTTGCTCCTAAAACAGATGCGACAGCAGGTACAAATTTCTTTTTCATGTAAAATTCCTCCCTAAATTGTTTGGGTATTAAAAAATAGTTAATGAACAACTTTGAGGGAAAGAAAAAATCCCTCTTTTCTTATCGAGAAAGAGGGATTTTTGTTTACAAGGCATGTACCTGTATATAAACGAAGTCCCTCATTCTATCTTTCAAGCATAATGCTTGCAGGAAGTGGCACAGTATTCAAAGTGAACCTGTTGCCGAGGTTTCAAAGGGCCAGTCCCTCCACCTCTCTTGATACAATGAGTAAACATAGTAATTTGTATTAATTTTTTTGTTTCTTTGATTATTCAAAATCTTACACCCGGATAAATGAACTGTCAATGAAATGAAATATAGTTTAAATTTTCAGTCTATTAAATAGGGATATAAAAAGAAAGAGCACTGTGCAATTGCACAGTGACTCTCGTTTTTAAAAATCAAAATTATCAGGGTCTGGACCAACGCCATCTTCATTTTTGTATATTGCCGCTGTATCGATGCTGCGGTATCCATTTTTAATAGCTGCTTTTACAGAATCAATTACTTCTGTGCCATCTTCAACTTTAAAAAACACCTAAGCCAAACCAAGGCGTTTACACCGTTATGTAATGTTGTGTAAGCTTGTGAATTTCATATTAATTCCCTCTAGCTTTTTTATTGGTTGCTTCAATTGCTTGATAAATAATCTTCGGAAAATTATTTTCATATAGAACTTTTAAACCTTCTGCAGTTGAACCACCTGGTGTTGTCACTTGTTCACGAAGCATAGCTGGATCTTGTTCTTGCTCAAGCATAGCAGCAGAACCAGCAATCATTTGGATAACAAGATGTTTTGCTGTTGCTTCATCGATTCCATAGCTTTTTGTTGTTTCAATTAAACCTTCAGCAAAATGGTAAAGGAAGGCAGGTGCACTTCCAGTAACAGCGGTCAGCTGATGAACTTCTTCTTCCGTGCATAGCTGTGCTGTACCAATCCCCTTTAAGAGTAGTTGTAAAGTTTCTTGATGTTCAGCATTTACGAACTGTCCCATTGTATATAGAGAAATAGATTTTCCAATTGTCGCAGCTGTATTTGGCATAATCCAGGCAACAGGTGTACCTTGAGGAAGTTTTTCTTCTAAGTAAGATGGACCAATCCCGGCAGCAACCGTTACAACAAATTGATTGGTTAGAAGAGGAGATAACGCTGCTAATAATTGTTCATGTGCAGCTGGTGGCATCGCTAAAACAATGGTATCAACAGTTTTGATATGTTGAGTCCAATCACTCGTAATGGAGATATTATATTTTTTCTCTAATTGTTTAAGCTTTTCTATGTTACTTCGATTGGATACGATAATTTTTTCAATGTGTTCGTTACTTGTTTTGAGAAGTCCAGCAAAGATTGCTTCTGCCATACGGCCAGCACCAATAAATAAAATTCTATGTTTCTTTAGCATATCTTTTATTCCTTCCTGATTAGAATAGGGCATAAAAAACGATAACATCTTTGAGAGATCTTTGTAAAAAGAAAAGACTTATATGAATTTGCTATAAGGATTAGTATATGCCATATTAACTTTTATAGTAATTTAGCTATTGATAGGTTGGTAAGAGAGGAATGAAAGTTTTGAAAATATATAAATCCCAATTAAAACACCTACATAAAACTTTTCTTTTTAGGTGAGAGAGCATCTGGTCATGTTTAAAAGCGGATAGATTGCCAAGCTAAAGCAGAGAGAAAACAAGTGAAAGTCCCCTTTTGTTTGTCATAGCGGTAACTTAAATGTCTAAAGATCAAATTACACAGATAGATTGGAAAGAAAAGTGATTAATGAATAGAAAACCCTCTGAAGCATGTATGCTTCAGAGGGTTTAGTAATAGATTGTGTAATTATGCTTTTGTCATACCAAGTAAAACAGCACCGCCGATAATTAGGACACTACCTAGTGCAATAAATCCCATTTGGCGTTTCGTTTTCTTTTCTCCTAAGAAGACAATCGCACCGAATGTAGAGATAACGATGCCAGTTTGAGATAATGGGAAGCTTGTTGCTACTCCAACTCGTGGTAAGGAAAGAAGTAAGAATAAGTTTCCTGTTCCCCATAGTAAACCAGATAATATGTTACGAACTGCATATTTGTTAAACGGTTTATATTTAGATGTCAGTACCACTGCACCAACAAACATACCGACTGCTTGCGGTAAAATAGCAGACCAACCATCGATATTGTACCAACGAATGATAATTACATATACAAGATAACCAAAAGTAGAAACAATTAAAGTTAAAAGCCCTTTTTTCAGTTGTCCCGGTGGCTGTGCATTTTCTTTATCATCTAGTGAAGTAAAGACAACACCAATTACAATTAAAAGGATTGCAATCGTTCCCATAATAATCGTAGTAGTAGTAGTCCACTCATGGAAAGCGATAACGCCAAAGATAGAAGTCGCAACAAGTTGCATCCCAGTTGAAATGGTTACAGTTGTTGAAACACCTAGCTTTTCAACAGTTTTTAATTGGTTTGCTTGTCCTAAAGCCCAGAATAGACCTGAAATAAAACCGACGATTAAGATTGTCATAGTTAAAGCCGGTTGAGTAAATATATACATAATTGTTGCAAAGAATAAGGCACCAATTGTCATACCTAATGTTTGGCTATATGCACCGCCGCCCATTTTTACGCTTACTAATAAGACGTTTCCCCATGCAATTGCAGGAAGAAGCGCTAATAAAATGTCCATTACAAGACTCCCTTCACTTTTCTATATCAATATAATTTAATTTAATTTCGTTTTAACGATCGGTAATTTCCCACTTAGAAAGTGGAAGATTACCGATTGTTAAAACAGGATGAAGAATTTACGATATAAATGCGGTTTCATTTCTTCATTTTTTTCAAATACCTAAATATAATAACAGGAAAGTACCTATTTTAGAAAGTAAATTCAAATAGAATGTATATTTCTACAAAAATTAAGATTCTGTTATTTGATCTCGTTTTTTAAGCTTAGTAAGACCTTATCTCAAAAGTCAGCAAAAGCTAATCAAAGTTTTATTTTATCAAAATAAAAAAAGACCTCAAATTGAGGTCTTTTTTAAATGGGGATGGGGGGAATAAAGTTACTTAGCTCTTTTTAAGAAATGGGGAGAGGGGGACAATCTACTTCCCATTGGCTTTACTTTATAACTTAATTATATGGAATGTGGGAAATAGTAACTATCGAATTAGCTTACAATAGGATTACAATTTTGTAAGGTTAGGATAAAGTGAAACTTTAATCAATGGGGTTTTACAGCACTCGAACAGCAGGATAAATTGTTTCATTCTACAAAACAATTTATTTTTCGGGAAATAAAAAAGCAGCTTTTGTCGAAAGCCGCTTTAAGAAGTAGTAATTCTTTTATTAATTAGCTGGATGCACAATAAGAATAGGAGTGACATACCGACTGTTATGATAACAAGCGTCCAGGCGAGCTGCATGTTACTTGCGTCAATCGCCATATAAATGGCTGTAGGAATTGTTTGTGTTTTTCCTGGAATGTTACCAGCAAACATAAGTGTTGCTCCAAATTCACCAAGTGCACGTACAAAGCTTAATATCATTCCACTAAGTAGTGCGGGGAATGCAAGCGGCAATGTGACATGTAAGAAGACTTGGTATTCACTGGCCCCAAGATCACGGGCACCGTCTTCAATTTGCTCGTTTGCAATAGAAAAACCTGTCTTGGCCGATTGATACATAAGTGGGAATGAAACGACTGTTGAAGCGATGACAGCAGCCCATGATGTAAACATAATAGAGTGTTGAAATAATGATTCAATCCACTTACCAACTGGGCTGTTATTCCCAAAAATAATAATGAGAAAGAACCCAATAACAGTTGGCGGGAGCACCATCGGTAATAGAAAAATGGTTTCTAATAACACTTTATAGCGCCACGAGGAGCGAGCTAATACTCGTCCAATAATTGTGCCGAAAATCATAACAATAATGGTGGCGAGTGCAGCTACTCGTAAGGAAAGAAAAATAGGCGGCCAAAGTGCATCAAATGCCATGGTAGTTAAGATAGAATTGTAAATCCATATTTTTTAAAGATAGATTGTGCCTCTTTTGACTGTAAATATTCATAGAATGAAGTCGCCTCTTTCTTATGCTTGGATTCTTTTATAACCCCTGCTGGATAGTGGATCGGTTCATGAGAATTAGTTGGTGCTGCATTTGCAATTTTTACTTTGTCTGAAATGAGAGCATCTGTTTTGTATACAATTCCAGCATCTACATTTCCTGTTTCTACATATGTTAACACTTGGCGGACGTCTTTTGTAAATACAATTTTGTTTTGGAGGTCATTCCATAGATTTTCATGCGTAAGTGAAGCTTTTGCATATTTTCCGGCTGGTACAGATTCAGGTGTACCAATTGCTAGTTTCTTCACTTTTTCTTCTTTTAACTCTTGAAATGTTTTAATGGAACTTTCCTTTGGAACGACTAAAACAAGTTCATTTCCAAGAAGATTTTTCCCCTCTTTTTCATTAATAAATCCTTTTTTTACAAGCGTTTGAAATTTATCTTCTGCTGCAGAGAAGAATATATCAGCAGGAGCCCCTTGTTCAATTTGCTGCTGAAGTGCACCAGAACCACCAAAGTTAAAGGAAAGCTTTATGTTTGGTTCTTTCTGTTTATATTGTTTTTCAATTTCTTTGAAAGCATCTTGTAAACTTGCAGCTGCAGATATCGTAAGTTCAACTGTCTTTTCTTCTTTAGCAGTCGTTTTTTCTTTTTTTTCTCCACTTGTGCAAGCCGAGCTAAATATAAGAAGGAAAGAAAGCATGAATACCCCAATGTACCGTAATGTAAATCTGTTCATAAATATAATCCCCTTTCTTTTCACCATATTAATTATAACTAATTATATTTAATTATAAATAGATATAATTAAATATAATGTGAAATAAATCACTTTTTGAAAAAATAGGAGAAATTTTCTTTCTTTGTTACAATGAAAAGAGAAAGTGAGGAATCGTCTATGGATCATCATTCCTACACAACGGAAGAAGTAGCAAATCGATTAAAAGTCTCAAAGTTAACAGTGTATGATTTAATTAAAAAGGGTGAACTACCTTCCTACAGAGTTGGTAGACAAATGCGCATCGATGCAGTGGACTTAGAACAATATATTAAGCAAATGAAAACAGGGAAAGTACAAACTGCTTCTATGAAACTAAAGGAGAAGAATAGAGAATCTTCCTGTGTAATTAGTGGACAAGAGTTAACATTAGATATGCTAGCGAAACATCTTGAAAGATTTTTAACAGGCTCTAGTATGCTCCGGGCTTATCAGGGGAGTTTAATGAGTTTAATTAAAATGTCTCAAGGAGAAGGAAGTATCGTTAGTTTACATTTGTTTGATGGAGATACAGGAGAATATAACATCCCGTATGTAAAACGAATTTTAGTTGGACGGCCATGTATTGTGATGAACTTATTAGCGAGAAATGTTGGGTTTTATGTCCAAGAAGGAAATCCAAAAGGAATACAAAAGTGGGCTGACTTGAGTCGTTCATCGATTCAATTTGTGAATCGTGAAAAAGGATCGGGAATTCGTGTACTAGTAGATGAACAGGTGAGAATTCAAAATGTAGATAAAGCAAATATTCGAGGATATAATTGGGAAGAGTCTAATCATCTTGGTGTTGCCTCTCAAATTGCTAATAGGAAAGCTGATGTCGGCATAGGAACAGAAAAGGTAGCACAAATTGTGAATGTAGATTTTATTCCACTTATGGAAGAACAATATGACTTAGTAATCTTAAAAAATAAAGAAAATGAACAACTTATTGAAGCAGTAAAAGAAATACTGCAATCGACAGAATTTCAAAATGAACTACGAGCAATTGGTGGGTACGATATAAGTAAAACAGGTCAAATTATATATGAAACAAATTGAAAAAGCTGCTTGTCTATGGACGAGCAGCTTTTTCTCTATATAAAGGGGTTAGGGGAAACAAGTTTATAGGACAAGACCTTGAGCAAGTGCGTAAATAAATGCTGTAAGAAGAGCTGCGCCGCTTGCAAGTCCGATAAAGTCTAATTTGTTAAAAGTAATGTTGTTCATAGTTATCTCTCCTTATTTGTTTAATGTAGTAGCAACCGCTTTTGCATCGACAAGAGCGGATAACACCATACTCATTGTATTTACAAATTTATTTGTTTTCATTTTGTTCATTATCCGTATCCGCTCCTTTCCGAATTGTTGTTGCCCTTGTTTCTGTCTTAATTATATGAAATACGACCAGGAGTAACTATCGAATTAGCTTACAGCAAGATTACACCTTTGTAAGAATTAATTTTTGAAAATTGTCACTTAATTTTATTACCAACTACTAAAACTTAGTGTTATAATTGTTGTAAGGATATAATTAAACTTTGGATATTAAGAAAGGAACGAAACGAATGTATAAGCTAATTACATTTTTGTTGAAATATATATTTAAAACGCTTGGAAAAGTGGAGGTTCAAGGAAAAGAAAAATTACCTGAAGGTGGGCCGTATGTTATTGCTTGTACGCATACGAGTTTTATGGATGTTTTAATGCTGGCAGCTGGGATGTACCCAACGGAAATTCATTATATGGCCAAAAAGGAACTGTTTGAAAGTAAATTTACAAATTGGTTCTTTAAGAATGTAAATGCTTTTCCGGTAGATCGCGCAAATCCAGGGCCAAGTACATTGAAAATTCCATCCCGTTTATTAAAAGATGGGAAAGTAGTAGGGATTTTTCCAAGTGGAACGAGATCGACAGAGGATGTTTCTTTAAAAGCAGGAGCTGTTACGATTGCAATGCGTTCTAATGTTCCTTTAGTACCAGCAGCTTATGTTGGGCCATCAAGTGTAAAAGAATTAATTAAGGGGAAAAGAGCACAATTAATTTTTGGTAATCCGATTCAAGTTGAAGCGGGAGAGACAGTGGATCGAAAAACGGCTATGAAAATGATGACGGATCAATTAAATACAATGTTTGAAGAATTAACAGAGACATTACAACAAAATAAAAAATAGGAAAAGACGACCGGGCATAGACGGTCGTCTTTTCTATTACTATCTATATAAAGGGGAAAGGGGACACAAAATTATAGAAGCGTAGCAGCATAAATGAAAGCTGTAAGAAGAGCTGAGCCGCTAGCTAATCCGATAAAATCTAATTTGTTAAAAGTAATATTGTTCATCATACTCTCTCCTTACTTATTTAATGAATGAGCAACTGATTTTGCATCGACAAGAGCGGATAACACCATGCTCATTATATTTACGAGTTTATTTATTTTTATTTTGTTCATCATGCGTATCCGCTCCTTTTCGAATGGTTGTTGTTACTTTCTGACCTAATTGTACGAAATATAGAGGGAAGTCACTATCGAATTAGCTTACAGGAGGATTACACTTTTGTAAGGAAACTGAACATCTATGTAAGGATATAAATATTTGACAAGGGATTATGAAATTCGTACGTTAAAGAAAGAGGTGAGCACATGACAAATATTAGAGATATCGCAAAGTTAGCAGGTGTGTCCGTTATGTGCCATTACATAGCGGATTTTTTTGAGAATTTTTTTTGACTGGAAACGCGTTTCATACTTTATAACTGAATTATACCGGTTATGTAGTAATCCATGGATTCTTTTCAAGTGTTACGACAGTGAATAGAATTTGGAGGAGTATTGATGGATGAACTATTATTGAATGTGAAAAAGTATGTAGAGCCTGATGAACAAATCTTGTCTTTTATTGATATTGTTGTAATTGTAGGATCGGTATTCATTATTGGGCAAGAAATAGCAATGTATACGCTCGTTGCAGTATTTATCGGAGCAAAAGTAATCGACTTCATTGTAGAAGGAATTAATACGAAAACAGCAGTTACGATTATATCTAGTCAACCAGATTTAATTCGTGAAACGATTACGAAACATATGACACGGGGTGTTACTGTTTTAGAAGGTCGCGGTGGTTATACTGGAAAAAATAAAGAAGTACTATATGTCGTAATTAATAAGCAAGAGCTTGTAAAATTAAAACAAGTAATCAGTAATGTAGATGAAGATGCATTTGTTGTTATTCACGATGTACGAGATGTACTTGGCGGTGGTTTTAAAGCAAGCTAAAAAGATGAACGAGGGGATTCGTTCATCTTTTTTTATTTTATAATTTGGGGAAGGATCTTCATTAGTTTTTCTTTTATTCGTTTTGCAAAGGATGGATTTTTACCAGAAGTTGATATGCTTATAACATATTCGTCATTTCGAATGATTGCAGGTGTATGAAAGGATGACTCTGTGCCATCACTTACGATATTAACCCATTGAAAATCATGTGCAGCTTGTTTAACCATCATATTTACATCATGATGATTTGTTGCAGCATAGATGAGATGAGCATCTTTAATATCTTCTTCTGTAAACATTTTTTCCTTCCATGTAATATAGGTGAGATTCTCCATTTCTTCACAAATATACGGGCTCACAATCGTGACACGAGCTCCTGTATTCTTTAAACCAGCTGCCTTTCGATATGCAATTTTTCCACCACCGATGATCACAACCGTTTTGCCTTGGAGATTACACATAATTGGATAAATGTTATACATGTACATATTCCTCCATTCGCTCTAATAAAGCAGATTTCATGTAGGAATCAAATTGAAGACAATTACAAGTTGTAACGTTAGCATATTTTTTTGCATGCCGATTTATTTTCTGAAGTAATAACCCAGTGAAGAGAAGATAAGGCATGACATATACATGCCTTGCGTGCGATGACTTTTCATTGAGTTCATCAGTAAAAGAAGGTGTTCCTTTTGTTAAAAAGGAGCAGGAAACCGGCAAGCAGAGTCTTTGCTGGGCAGCTGCCCCAATTTGTCTTAATTCATGTATAGGCTGAGAATCACTGCTACCACGGCCAACAAGTAAGATTTCACTATTTGGCATTGGCATAGCTTCACGTATTCGTTTTATGACAAGTTCGATCATAAGCGGATGTGTACTAAAAGGTGGTATAACTGAAAATGTAATGTGTGGATAGTGCTTTTTTATTTTCTCAATTTCAAAAGGAACATCACGTTTATAATGGGCCGCTGCAAATAATAAAACAGGGACAATTAAAATCTCAGTTGCACCTTCAGTGATTGCTTCTACAATCGCATCTTGAACAGTCGGTGTTGTTAGTTCGAGAAATCCAATTTTTTGGATATTTTCACTTCGCTCGTTTATAACAGACTGAACAAAGTGAATGAACTGTTTATTGCCTTCTTGTAATCTGCTACCGTGTCCAATATAAACGATGCCTTTCATTGTGTAAGCACCTCTTTCTCATTGATGATAGTTTGTAATTGATAATCAATGTGATGAAGTCCAACTTTATTGGCATATTGTAAAGTTGGTTCATCGATATAGGAGAATGGTAAATTCAGAATATCTGTGAAGCCAAGGCGGTTTACTTCTGTGATAAACGTATCGATTGCAGCACGTCCTTCAAATACAATGCTATCCCATGTGAATTCAGTCAGTGTACGTGAATGAACTTCATCAAAACGATGATCAATTTTATATTCGTGTGTCATGATATAAGAGCCAGCACCTATTTTTTCCTGAATGACGGCAATTCGATTAATATTTCGACCTAAATAAACAGTTGTTTCGTTGGAAAGTGTTGCAGGTAAGCTTAAAAGCCCATACTGCATAAGTGCCTTCTGTGTAGTGGCATTCATATACTGCAATGTTGCTTTTAAGGAGCGAATATCTTTTTGATGCTGCGCACATGATTGGAATAAGATTGCTACACTTTCAGCTGAGCAGAAAACAAGGCGCTCAGCATTAAAAATTTCACTAATCTGCTCAGGTGTTAATACATATTTTTGTTTTTTGAAAGTTGGTATTTGATATATTTCTGCGCCCGCTGCTTGTAACTTTTGCGCTAGTATACTTGTTTTGTTTGTTGCAGAGGCAAATAAAACTTTTTTTCCATGTAGTGGCTTGTGTTCTTTCCAGGCAATTTGTTTTCGTAAGGACACCACTTCACCAACAATTGTCATCGATGGATTTAAAATCTGTTCTTTTTTCACATCATCCACGATTGTGGAGAGTGTACCTGTAACAACTCGTTGTTTTCCAGTTGTACCCCATTCAATGACTGCTACTGGTGTATCTTTTTTTCTTCCTGTTTGTAATAAATTCTCGCAAATTACCGGCAAGTTTTTAACGCCCATGTAAAAAGCAATTGTATCGCTGTTTAAGAGGGAGCTGTAATTTACTTGGTCGCTAATTGCGCCTTTTGTATGACCGGTTAACAAAGTTACACTATTACTGTAATTACGATGGGTAAGAGGGATGCCGGCATATGCACTAGCGGCAATACTAGATGTAATCCCTGGAACAATCTCGTATAAAATGTTTTCTGCTGCTAAAGCGGCTGCTTCTTCACCAACGCGACCAAAAATAGATGGATCTCCGCCTTTTAAGCGGACGACCGTTTTACCTTCTTTTGCAGACTGAATTAAATGAGCGTTAATCATTTCTTGTCGCATAATATGATTTGTTGGCATTTTTCCGCAATAGACGAGTTCGCATGTTGGCTTTGTATAGCGAAGTAAAGTTTGATTTAATAAGCGGTCATATAAAACAACATCTGCTTGTTTTAGGCAATCTATTGCTTTTTTAGTAATAAGTCCTTCATCACCAGGTCCTGCACCAACTAAATATACGTATCCGTTCATCTCTACACCTCATCTATTTTTACTTGAAAGGAAGCCAAAAAGGGCTTCCCTGTACAAGTTACATATATATATAAATATCACCATCAATAACTTCTACTTCATATGTTTGGATACAACCATCATCAGGCTTTTGAACTTCACCTGTTATTAATGAAATTTTCCAGTCATGCAATGGACAGAAGACGAATTCTCCAGAAACAATTCCTTCGGCTAAAGGTCCGTTTTTATGAGAGCATCGATTTTCTACAGCGCGAATATCACCATTTGAAAGGCGAAATAAGGCGATGGATATATCCTTAATGCGCACTTCCTTACCGATTTGCACAGGAAGGTCTTCTGCATGCATTATTTTTATTTTTTCTTTAGTTTGCAACATGTAGATCGCTCCTTACTTTACAGTTTCTACTTCATACATGGCTTTTAATGACCTAGTTTCCAGTGCTTGTCCCCAAGCTTCTTCATATGTGTTACGCGCTTTTTGGAAACGTTCATTTAGCATAGTAACCATGCCTTCATCTTGCAGCACTTCTTTTATATGAGCTAATCCCATTCGTTCTACCCAAGGGGCTGTTCGTTCGCCGTAAATACCAGTTTCACGGTAATGTTGTACGTAAGCTGTGGCAATGCGAAGTACATCTTCTTCTGTAGGGACAATCATTACAAAATCAGCTTCACGCACTTCTGTACCACCGTTGCCACCAATATAAAGTTGGAAGCCATTTTCAACACAAACGACGCCAAAGTCTTTTGTTAATGCTTCTGCACAGTTACGTGGACAACCAGTTACACCCATTTTCATTTTGTGAGGTGTATCTACCATTTCTAACGATTGTTCAAGTAACATACCAAGCCCTAATGAATCTTTTGTACCAAAGCGGCAGAAGCGAGAGCCGACGCATGATTTTACATTGCGAAGGGATTTCGAATAGGCATAACCAGAAGTCATATCGAGGTCAGCCCAAACTTTTGGTAAATCTTCTTTCTTAACACCATATAAGCCGATTCGACTTGCACCTGTTATTTTTACAAGCGGCACATCATATCTTTTAGCAACTTCAGCAATTTTCATTAAATCATCTGCCGTAGTAACACCGCCGTACATACGAGGAATAACAGAAAATGTACCATCATGCTGAATATTGCCATTCATTCTTTCATTAACGAAGCGGGATGATTTATCATCTGCATATTCTTCTGGGCGTGTCATACGTAAATAGTAATTTAATGCAGGGCGGCATTTTGAACAGCCGTCTTCATGTGCGAAGCCAAGGACGTTTCGTACTTCTTTTGGCGATTTTAAACCTTTCTCATGAATCGCTGTGACAACTTCATCACGTGATAAAGTTGTACATCCACATATACCAACGGATTGTGCAGATGCATCGAAGCTATCCCCGAGAGTATGAGATAAAATTTGTTCAACAACTGGACGACATTTACCACATGAACCGGCAGCTTTTGTACATCCTTTTACTTCTTCAAAAGTTGTTAAATCTTGTTCTAAAATAGCATGAACGATTGTTCCCTTTGTCACGCCGTTACATCCACAAACGGTGTCATTAGCACTCATACTGGTAACGTCAAGTCCACTTTCTTCACCAGCTTTGTGAAGAAGAGAGACGGGTGTGTATTCTTGTATATCTTCTTCCTTTTTTAACATGCTAAAGAGGCGTGTACCTTCAGCAGTGTCTCCATATAAAACAACACCAACGACTTTATTGTCACGGATTAATACTTTTTTATAGGAACGCGTACACTCATTAAAGATTGAGATTGCTTTTGTTACGTCATCTTCATAAATTTGTCCAGCAGAGAATAAATCGCATCCTGCAACTTTAAGTTGTGTACCGACGATGCTACCAGCATATCCATCTGTTTGTGAATTCGTTATATGCTTTGCCAGTGCGGTCCCTTGTTCATATAATGGGGCAACAAGACCATAGGCAATACCGTCATGTTCTGCACATTCACCAACTGCATAGACTGATTCATCATCTGTTTGCATATAGTCATTTGTAACTATGCCACGATTTACAATTAAACCAGCATCTTTTGCTAAATGTGTATTTGGACGTATCCCAACAGCCATTACAATTAAATCGCATGTTACAACATCCCCATCTTCAAATTGGATACCTTCAACACGGTCAGTACCAAGAATTTTCACTGTTTTCTTTTCCATAAGAAACTTCATACCTTGTGATTCTAAGTCTTCACGCAGTAATGAGGCGGCTTTGGCATCGAGTTGTTGCTCCATTAAGTAAGGCATTAAATGAACAACGTGAACATCCATTCCTAAGTCAATAAGCCCTCGTGCGGCTTCTAAACCGAGTAATCCCCCGCCAATGACGACAGCCTTTTTATATCGCTTAGCAGCATCCAGCATAAATTGTGTATCTTCAATTGTACGAAAGCCTGTTACACCTGGAAGTTGTGAGCCTTCAACAGGTAAGATGAAAGCGCTGGACCCTGTTGCGATAATGAGCTTGTCATATATGACAATACGGTTCTTTTCTGTAATGATGACTTGTTCTTCCCGATCAATATTTATTACCTTTTCATTTGTATACAGCGTAATATCATTTTCCTCGTACCAACTGTATTCGTTCATAATGATATCTTGGATATTTGTTTTTCCTTGTAAGACGTGAGATAGCATAATGCGGTTATAGTTTGGATGAGGTTCATCACCAAAAATAGTAATATCATAAAGTCCTGAATCTAGTTTTAAAATTTCTTCAATGCAGCGTATACCAGCCATACCATTCCCGATCATAACTAAACGCTTTTTCATATTCATTTCCCCTCTTAAATGTGAAATGTTTAACAAACTTGTATACTCGTATTATAGAATCTTTGGAAAGTAGAGGGTGTGATGTTTATCACAGTTTTGGAGGGTTCACAAATTGTTAAAAATCATATAAAATTTCATTCGAATTCTTACAAAAATGTAAGGGAAATGTAATGGGATTCAATGGCGGGATTAAGTCCTTCTCTTTAAAATAAGTTTATAGAAAACTACACATATTGTGTGGAGGAGGAATTTACCTTGGAGTGGGGAAGAGTGAAAAAGCGAGTAATTATTACTGGAATTGCGCTGGTAGCTGTTATTATCTTACTACTACCAACAAAACTGGGACCAGTAATTGATAAATATAATCCATTTTGTAAAACAAAAGAATATTACACGATTGTGAATGATGTCGGTCAACATATTGGTGATGAATGGTATGAATATGAGTTTGCTGCATATGATGAAAAAGGTAGGGCACAGACGATAAAGAAAACAGTGAAGCACATGTTAAAACGAAGTGAGTCATTGAAAATTACCGCAAAAGGACGTTACGGTGAATCGTTGGTAGAGATTGAGGTCCAAAATATTCCTGTGCAGGCGAGAAGTAAGCTATTGGCGACAAGATAAAATATTGTAAAACACTGTAACATACTGAGTATGTTACAGTGTTTTTTATTACATATAAATCATTTAAAGAAGAAATTTTTCGGTGTCAGTATTTAAATATACGTTTACTATATAAAATAAGTTTTAACAAGACAGAGAGTATGGAATTTAGGGGATTTTAACTGTATAACAAGAAAGCGGACATAAGTTTATACTAGGATAACTGTAGCAGCAGAAATGAAATCCGTAAGAAGAGCCACATTGCCAGCAAGTCCGATTGCATCTAATTTGTTAAAAGTAATATTGTTTATGACAACATTGTAAGGTACATGTAAGTTAATTCGATAGTTGTCATTTTTGAATTCTATTACAATACAAGTAGGAAGTTTGAACATACAACTTTCTGTCTGAAATAGTGATGAATGTTTTAAAACCAACTATTGCATAGCCATTATCTCTTTATGAGATGAGGCTATTTTTTTTAAACCTTACAATATTGTAAGGTTTTCGTAAGTTAATTCGATAGCTTATTTGTCATATTTTCTGCATAATAAAAAAAGATAAAAAATTAGGGAAGGTAATCAGAAGGGAGAAGAATGAGATGCAAAAAAAAGAAGTAGTTAAGTTTCCGATAAAAGATTTCTGTAGCTACTTTACTGTTGCTGTCGTATGTGTTGGACTTTTTGACATAATTACAAATTTAATTGTTAAATAATATAGATGAAAAAACAAGAAGGAGATTCCTTCTTGTTTTTTATTGCCCTTAATCTGAAGCGGCGTATTAAAATAGATGTAAGAGGTGATAGGATGAAGTGGATTGATAGTCATATACATTTGGACCAATATAAGAATAAAGAGCAAATGAAACTAATTGATGATGTAAAAAGAAGTACTGAGATTGATGGATTGATTGCGGTATCAATGAACTATCATTCTTGTCAACAAACATTATCTTTAGCAAGACAACATCCATTTGTACATCCGGCACTTGGTTTTCATCCAGAACAGCCGATTAACCAAAAAGAATGTGAACAAATTTATAAGTTAATTGAGGCAAATGTAGAATGGCTTGTTGCCATAGGTGAGATTGGTCTGCCCTATTATTTAAGGCAAGAAAAGAAAGATATCGTATTAGACCCTTATATAAAAGTATTAGAGAGATTTATAATGCTTGCAAAAAGGTTCAATTTACCGATTGTTTTACATGCAGTCTATGAAGACGCTGATATTGTATGTGATTTACTGAAACAGTATGAGATATCACGTGCGCATTTTCATTGGTTTAAGGGGAGTAAAGAAACGATGGAGCGGATGATTCAAAATGGCTACTTTATTTCAATTACGCCAGATGTTATGAAGAAGGAGAAAATTAGAAAAATCGTTTCGTTTTATCCGCTAGAATATATGATGGTGGAAACAGATGGACCATGGAAATTTCAAGAAAATATTATGACGCATCCGGGTATGATTGAGGGTGTGTTAAAAGAAATTAGCTTGATAAAAAATATTTCTATAGAGAAGGTTGCAGAGCAAATATATCAAAATACGTTTCGGTTTTATGGGGGGAAATGTCTTTAGTTTTTGACTTTTCATGTAGGTAGTCTCCTATTCTTTGTGTAGAATTCAATTTACAATTATATGCAAAAAAGGTAGAAACTATTTAAAATGGATATTGGTAAAAATTACACACATAAGAAGTGGGATAGGGATGTTACATTTTTTATAATATTTTACTATTGATTTTCAGAAAATCAGTCTAAAGCACGATGTTAAGATAGAGCTTCGTTTGATATCATTTAAGAGTAACAGGGTGATAGATTGCAGGTAATTGTAAGGAAGGGCTGAAAGGGGACAAATTTCAGCGGAGAAAGAGGTAGAGGTAGTGAAAAAATTCTTTGTAGGATTTTTAGTTGTTCTTGGAATGTATTTGTATTTCCAAGGAGAGTCTGAAGGAATGGAAAGATTGACGAATCAAACAAGTTATGTTGACTCAGAGGAAGCAAAACAGATGAAACAAATTATTACTGAAGAAGCAAAGAAAGTAAATCTTCCAGAATGGATACCTCTTACAATTGCCGAGCATGAAAGTCGTTTGAACCCACGAAGTGTTGGAGACAATGGCACTTCTTTTGGATTGTTTCAGTTACACCGAGGTGGGGGACTTGCTCCTGATCACTTAACGGACGAGCAATTGAAGGACCCGCGGACAAATGCCCAGATTGCGATGCCTCATTTAATGAAAGGGTATAAAAGAGGTGTGCAAAAAGGTTTAACAGATTTAGCGTTACTAAAATATATAGCAAATACATCTGGTTGGCCAGGTAATTTAGGGCCTGAGTGGACTGATAAAAATATGAAGTATAACGAAGGGCTAAAGAACGTATATTATCGAAATAAAGGAGTAGTAAAAGAGTAGGTGATCTGACACCTACTCTATTTGTCTATAAAAAGTTCCATTTCATTTGTAAAATATCGCTCAAGTTGCTGTTTTACATCTTCTAACTTTGTAGAAACTTGAGGGATTTTATATCCAACATATAATGGTGAAACAACGAAACGTGGAACAACCTTACAAATCATTTTACCCTCAAAATGATAGAAGAATAAATTATAGCTGCTACACCCTTTATGGAAATCTGTTAATATGTAACGCACAGTTTGTTGAATATAATGTGCCATTATATCAATGGATTTTATATCCTCAATGACAATATTAAATTCAGTAAAACCGATAATTGGACGTGTAGAAATATTAAGTTCAATTTGCTCATCTTTTTGTACGATTACGCCTTGAAAGTGTTCAGGTGTTACATTTTCTCGGTAGTCTACATATTTCATTCCAATAATTTGCATATGTGCATGATGCAAACTTCCGCCTGAAAATGGACCATGATTTTTATATAAAATAACAGAAGTAAATTCGTTGCTCTTTTCTAAAGCTAACCAATGCTTTATAGAAAAATGCAGTAGCTTTTGCATATGTTCAGGTGCGTAGGTTGCAATATGATCATGACAATTATCTGTTTCTATAAGAACAGTTTGAAACGTATCTTTCAATGTTGGAAATTTATTTTTCAACCAGATAATAGAGTCTTCCGTTTCTAAAATGTCAGTGAGGTTTTCCGTATCGCAAAAAGGACAAGCTGTATTTTTATTACGGATGCTCTCTGGTTTTTGCTTGCCAATATCATTTAGAAAATAAAGTTGTTGTGTATCCATTCGTATATACCCCTTTAAAAATATATGTGAAATTCCCGTCTACTATATTCGTGAAAGGGAAAGGAAAATCCTGTATAGTGGAAAAGGAGGAAATGGTAAAAGAAGGAGTTAGAAGATGGAAGAACAGAAAAATGTATCATTTCGTGATATATGGCGGACTGCTAATCCACCAAAAAAATATTTCCGAGTAGAACGACATTTGTTATTGCACATCGTTTATCAACGGTAGTACAAGCAGATACCATTTTTGTAATAGAGAATGGCAGTATTATAGGAATTGGTATACACGATGAATTAATGAAGCATCATACATATTATAAAAAGATTGTAGAACAACAATTTTTAATAGAAAAAACAAAAGACAAGATATCCTAATTGTACTTGGGTATCTTGTCTTTTATTTTTTTTGTAATAATGTGTATGGATAATATAGAGTATTTTCATTTTGTTTCTTTTTTCTATTTTTCAGTGCATGTAGGGCAAAGAATGTACCTACAATTGCAAAGATGGCTTTCTTCATATTCATTTTCCCCTTTTTATTGTTCATTTAATTCTTGGCTAACTGCTTTTGCATCAATTAAAGCGTGGAGAATCATTTTTACCATGTTCATCATTTTTATTCCTCCTTTTATAGTCGGTTTAGTTCTTTTACAACTGCTTGTCCGTTTACTAACACCTCGAAGACTGCTTTTACGATTTCTTTCATCAGGACTGTTTCCTCTTTTTGTTTACCTCTTGCTTACATCTTTATTGTATAAGGAGGCACGATTTCGTACTATTGCTTTCCATTACGTGAACATAACAGTTGTGTAAGATTGGATGTAATTTGTTGAAATGTTTAGTCTATATTCATTATTTTCAGAAAAATGACTATTCAAACATCAAATGGGGAAGTATAATAAAGAAGTAAGTATTAAATTCCGTACGAAAGGAGTGAATGAGATGAAACGTTCTTTAGCTGCACGCGCAAAATTTTTAGATTTTATCTATTTTTGTCGTGCGATTTTTCATGATGTGATTGCTAACGGGATACGTATGCCCTTTTTTAGCAATTGCATAGCAGTTATTGAACGATAGAAATCTCTTCACCCATTTTATAAAACGTGTGAAAAGGGAGCTATTTGGCTTCCTTTTTCTATGCCAAAAACCATGGGGAAAGTTTCTTTCCCTATGGTTTTTTACGTTGAAAGGAGTACGGAAAATGACAATTTGTAGTGTAAACAATGTAACGAAATCTTTTGGTGGAAACATCATATTTGAAAATATATCGCTTGAAATACAAAATGGTGAACGCATTGGATTAGTTGGCAGAAACGGTAGCGGGAAAACCACAATTTTTCAGCTATTAACAGGAATAGAGAATGTAGATGCTGGAGTAATTCATATGAAAAAAGGGATACGTGTTGGTCATGTAGCACAAATTCCGAAGTTTGCTGGTGAAACAAATGTATATGATGTATTGAGCGCTGCCTTTGTAAAAGAGAAAGAATTAGAAAGAAACATGCGAAATTTAGAGAAAAGTATGGCGGAGGAACACGATCCAACTAGTTTAGAGAGGTTAATGGAGAAGTATGGCGCAGTGCAAGAACAATTTTCGTTTTTAGGTGGTTATGAAATAGAAGCGAACATCATGAAAGTAGCAAATGGTTTACAAATAACGGAGCTATTTTCTCGAATTTTTGCTGAACTGAGTGGCGGGGAGCAGACGAAAGTAAGTCTTGCTTATATGCTGCTCAAGAAACCAGATTTACTACTGTTAGATGAACCGACGAACCATTTAGATTTATTTGCAGTAGAATGGCTCGAACAATTTTTGAAAGAGTATACAGGAACAGTTGTTGTGATCTCACATGATCGTTATTTTCTTGATGAAGTCGTTAAGAAAATTTTTGACTTGGAAGACGGAGAAATTCATGTATATCATACGAACTACTCGCAGTTTGTGAAAGAAAAGGAAGAAAGGTTACTGCAAGAGTTCCAATCTTATCAAGAACAACAAAAGAAGATAAAGAAAATGAAGGAAGCAATTAAACGTTTAAGAGAATGGGCGAATCAAGCGAATCCTCCGAATGAAGGACTGCATAAACGTGCTAGAAATATGGAACGCGCGTTAGAACGGATGGAAAAATTAAAGAAGCCAATTTTAGAAAGAAAACAAATGGGGCTTCAGTTTGAAGGACAAGAGAGAAGCGGAAAAGATGTTGTTGTAATGAAGGAAGTTGGCAAAAATTTTGCTGAGCGTATTTTATTTGAGGGAGCAAATTTACATGTGCGTTTTCAAGAGCGTGCAGCTATTGTTGGACGTAACGGTACAGGAAAAACAACATTATTAAAATTGCTATTAGAAGAAATGAAACCAGATGCTGGGGAGATCAGAATCGGTAATAGTGTGAAAATCGGTTATTTATCGCAGCATGCATATGAGAATGTAAAATATGATGTATTAGAAGCATTCCGGGAGCATGTAGCTGTAACTGAAGGAGAAGCTCGCCATATATTAGCTCGTTTTTTATTTTATGGTCCAGCCGTTTTTAAAAAGGTCAATCAGCTTAGCGGTGGTGAACGAATGAGATTACGTTTGGCACAGCTTATGTATCAAGATATAAATTTCCTTGTGTTAGATGAGCCCACAAACCATCTTGATATCGAATCAAGGGAAGTGCTGGAAGAAGCTCTCGAACAATATAATGGAACCATTCTTGCTGTTTCACACGACCGTTACTTTTTAAATAAATTGTTTGAAAAAACATATTGGATCGATGAACATACATTGTTTGAATTTGCGGGGAACTATGCATGGGCACGTCAGAAATGGGCAGAGAGAATAGAGAAAGAAGAAGTGAAACAACAAGAGATTCCAAAAATTAAAGTAATGAATGTAAAAAAGAAGGAATCTATTGGTATAGAAGAAATTGAAGATAAGCTTATGTATATAGAAGAAGATATATATGCGCTGGAGTGCACAATGGAAGAAACAAGCAATGTTGAAAAGTTAGAACGGTTATATAAAGAAAAAACAGAAAAAGAACGATTACGGGCGGAATTATATAATCGATTAGATAGTATGATGGAATAGATGAAAGAAAAACAAGTCATCCTCTTAGGAGATGTGGGGGTGACTTGTTTTTCTATTAATATCCGTTAACTCGAGATGGAAATGGTATAATTTTCTTTATGTTATATTGTGAAAATGATTTTTTACATGTTGGTATGATTTAAAACAATAGTTCAAAAACGCGAGGAGAATTTTATGTTAAGGTATGCACGTCTCATTACGATTGTTATGATTTGCATGGTATATATAAATCATGTTTCACGTGAAACAGTAGAGTTACAAATATTTGTTGGTATTGCATGTTTAATGTACGTTATAAATCATGTTTTACTTATACAACCACATCAAGGGAGAAGGCGTGAATTTTATGTATTCCTCTCAAATGGAGTAGTTACAGCACTACTAGGCTTTTTATTTCCCGAGACATGTTTGTATTTAATTATATTTGGGATTGATGCGGTAGGAGTATTTATTCATACGTGGCGAAAAGCAGTTGTATATTTTTTTGTGAGTTTTTTCTTTGTATGTTGGTCTGCTATTTTACTATATACGTATCAATATACTGGAAAGATAGAAGTTGATAGTAATGCTATTAATTTTATGTTCGTTGTCTTCAGTGCTTTATCCGGGAACTTAATTAAAAAACTGACAGTAGCCCGCCAAACTGTCGACGATCAATATGAAAAATTGACGTTATCACATATAGCTCTAAAAGAAGCGCATGAACAATTACAGCTTTATGCGAAAGAAGTAGAAGAACTAACTACAGTTCGGGAGAGGAACGATATTGCCCGAGAAATTCATGACACAGTTGGTCATAATATGACGGCTTTACTTGTTCAATTGCAGCTTGCAGAGGCTTTATGGAAGCAAAAGTCAGATGCTACAGAAGAAGTTTTACATACATGCCATGAATTAGCTAGAAAATCCCTTCAAGAGGTAAGAGCTTCAGTCCGTGCGTTGAAGGAAGAAAGAGATCTAGGGAACATAATAGAAAATATGAAAGGAATGTTAAATGAATTTTCAAAGGTAACCAAAGTACAAGTAACCTTTCATTTACAGGGAGATCCAATTATAATCCCATTGTCATTACAACCTACTTTGTTGCGTATTATGCAAGAGTCATTAACAAATGCACAACGCCATGGAAAAGCTAGTTTATGTAAAGTTAGCTTATTGTGTTTAGATGAAAAAGTTATGCTATTGATTACGGATAATGGTGTTGGCGTAAATGAAGTGAGTCCTGGTTTTGGTTTAATAAATATGAAAGAACGTGTAGAAGAACATGGTGGGATCATTCGATTTGAAAGTGAAAAAGAGAAGGGTTTTCGATTACAGATTGAGTTTCCACTTAAGGAAAAGACGTGGGTAATAGGAGGAACGAAATGATTCGTATTATGATCGTTGATGATCAGTCACTTATTCGTGATGGTTTAGCAATGCTATTAAATTTACGTTCAGAACTTGAAGTGGTGGGAACAGCAAATGATGGGGATGAAGTAGTTCGAATAGCAGAACAATTACAACCTGAAATTATTTTGATGGATATTCGAATGCCTCGTATAAATGGCGTTGAAGGGACTCGCTTAATAAGGGAAAGGTTTCCTGATATGAAGATTCTTATGCTGACGACATTTAATGATAGTGAACTCATTTTTGAAGCATTAGAGCAAGGAGCGAGCGGTTACTTATTAAAAGATATGGAGACAGATGCAATTGTTCAGGCAATATTAACGGTCCATGCAGGGGGAGCGGTATTGCCACAAGATATAACAGCGCAAATTGTGAAGGAACTAAAAAGAACAAAAGTAGTGGAAATATCAGAGCAAAATCAGCCAAAGCAAGTGGAACAATTAACAGAGCGTGAAATAGATGTATTAAGAGAAATAGGCCTTGGATTAAATAATAAAGAAATTGCTGAGAAATTGTTTATTACAGAGGGAACCGTAAAAAATCATGTTTCTAACTTAATCAGTAAGCTGGAGCTGAGGGATCGGACACAAGCAGCTATATATGCAGTAAGATACGGTATTACAACATACACATGACTTTTGGCATAGAGAAAAATAAAAAAGCAGCAAATTATGCTGCTTTTTTATTTTGCATTTCTATCTTAAGGGTGATGGAAGAAAGAGGATGTTTTTTTACAATGAAATTGTAGATTAATGCAAAGGGGCTGAATCGGCATGTTAGTCGTAGATCATATTACAAAGTCGTTTGGAAAGAAGGAAGTTGTAAAGAATGTATCTTTTGAAGTTAAGAAAGGAGAAACATTTGGTTTGCTTGGTCCAAACGGTGCAGGAAAGTCGACGACGATATCAATGATTTGTGGGCTTATTCCATATGATGGTTGTGATATAAAAGTTGGGGGGAAATCTGTAAAAGAATATCCATTAGATGCGAAAAGGAAGATCGGTATTGTCCCGCAAGATATTGCTTTATATCCTACGCTATCTGCGAAAGAAAATTTAATCTTTTGGGGGAAAATGTATGGTTTAAGTGGAGCTATTGCAAAGAAACGAGCAGATGAGGTATTAGCATATGTTGGTTTACAGGATCGCGCAAAGGACAAAATTGAAACATTTTCAGGTGGAATGAAACGCCGAATTAACATTGGTGCGGCACTTATGCATGAACCAGAGTTATTAATTATGGATGAGCCGACAGTCGGGATTGATCCACAATCACGGAATCATATTTTAGAGACGGTAAAAGGATTAAATGAGAAAGGTATGACGGTCATTTATACGAGCCATTACATGGAAGAAGTGGAGTATTTATGTGAACGAATTGCAATTGTTGATTATGGAAAGGTAATTGCACTAGGAACGAAAACGGAGTTATGTAATCGTCTTGCTGATGGCTTTATGGTGAAGTTACAACTGAATCGTTATAGCCAGGAGTTACTGCAGAAAGTAAAAGAAATTCCCACTGTAGAACGGATTATCATTGATGAGGATACGAATACACTCGATATTGGACTGAAGACTGGAGAAGCTGTCGGTACGGTTGTCTCGATCGTAGTAGAAAATCATGTGCAAATTTTAAAGCTTGAAGTACAAGAGCCAAATTTAGAAGCTCTCTTTTTACAGCTAACAGGGCGTTCACTTCGTGATTAAGGAGGTTAGGAACTCATGAAAAGTTTCATTATTGCATGGAAAGATTTAAAAATTCGTTTAATAGATCGGCGTGGATTTATGATGATGTTACTTATGCCACTTCTATTAACGACTATTTTAGGATCAGCACTAAGTAACATATTAGATAGTGGTGGATTACCTAAAACGGTGATTGGTTATTATCAAGAAGGAACAGATGAGTTTGCAAATATATTTCAAAAAGATGTATTGCATTCAAAAGAGATTAAGGATGATGTGAAGATAGAGGTCGTAGCTTCACAAAAAGAGCTGGAGGATCTGCTAAGAAAACAGAAAATTGATGTTGGAATGATTATCCCAAACGAGTGGAGTGAACATATAAAGGATGGAAAATTAAAAGAACCCAAATTGATTACTGATCCATCAAAAGATATACAAGCAAAAATAGCTGAATCGCTTATTCGTTCCTTCTCAGAGCGTGTGCAAACAGTTGCCGTTTCTACTAAGACTGTCGCAACAGATTTAGCAAAGGCACAGCCAGGAAATATAGAAAAGGTTGCAAAAGAGGTAAGTGCTAATTTACAAGCAGTGGCGGCTTCGAATACGGATGGAATTGAAAAAGGAACAATCGGCAAAAAAACAGTGGCTGCGATGCAATATTATGCTGCAGCAATGTTAGTGATGTTTTTACTATATAACATAACAGTAGGAGCAAAATCTATTATAACAGAGCAACGAACTGAAACATTAGCAAGATTATCAAGTACACCGACAAGCTCTTTTGCCATATTATTAGGTAAATTTTTAGGTACATTACTATTTGCTTGTATTCAATTTGGAGTATTTGTAGTTGCTACTTATTACGCATTTCATGTGAATTGGGGTGAAGATGTTTCACAAATTGTAGTAGTAGGAATTGCTTATGCAATTTGTGTTTCTGGCTTATCTATGCTCATCGCAGCATTTATTCGTGAAGAAAAAACAGCGGATTTAATGGGTGGCATTGGAATTCAGTTGTTAGCTATATTAGGCGGATCTATGTTACCAATCTATGCATTTCCGGATACTCTTCAAACAATTGCTAACATCGCTCCGAATAAATGGGCACTTACAAGTTTTTTAAACATTATGTCGGGTACATCATGGTATGCGTTACTTCCAGTTATATTAAGTTTATCTAGTGCGGGTATTGCTTCCGTTATCATCGGAACCTTCCGTTTGCGTACGAGATAGGAGGAGAAATCATGAAGAAAGTTTGGGCGCTTTGCTGGTTAGAGTTAAAACAAATTTTAATTAAGCCACAAAGCTATACACTCATGTTCGGAATGCCGATTATTTTCACACTCATTTTTGGCGGACTTTTAGGTGGAAGTGGAAACGAGAAAGTAAATATTAGTTTAGTAGACCAAGATGGATCTACATTATCCAACTCCTATTATGAGGAAATAAAGAAAAGTGATTTAATTTCTATAGAAAAGGTAACGTATGAGGAAGCGAAACAAAAAATCGAAAATAAGAAGTCCTCAGGTATTGTGACAATTCCAAAAGAATTTCAAAAGAGTATGACGGACGGGAAGATAGAGAAGGTTAAATTCCAATCAAGTGCTGATTTCACGGGAGGAGCCTCTGTAGAACAAGTATTACAAAGTGCAATGAAAAAGATGGAAATAGAAGTAGCGGCAGCAAAGGATTCAGAGAAAAAAGGAGGAATGTCCTGGGAAAAGCTGTATGAAACGATTCATACAAAGGTAGAACCAGTTTCACTTCAAAAGGAATCCATTGTACCTGGGGAGAAAAAGCTGAATAACGTAACAGGGCGAGCAGCAGGGTTTTCTATTCTTTTTGTAATGATTGTGATGCTAAGTGCGACAGGAACAATTTTAAAATCAAGACAACTTGGCGTTTGGTATCGTTTATTAGGAACGCCTGTTTCAAAGGCTCAAATACTTGGGGGATATATACTTTCCTTCTTTTTAATTGGATGGATTCAATTTGGAACTTTAATGGTATTAACGAATGTTTTGTTCGATGTACAGTGGGGAAATCTACTAGGGATAATCATACTTGTTTCAGTGTTATTGTTAGCGGTCATTGGTTTAGCACTATTATTAGCAAGTATTGTGAAAACAACGGAGCAGCAGTCAGCTTTAGGTAATATCGTTGTTATTTCAACTTGCATGATTAGTGGGCTGTATTGGCCAATTGAAATAGAACCAGAATGGATGCAAACCGCAGCGAACTTTGTTCCTCAAACTTGGGCAATGCGCGGGTTTACCGAATTGATTGCAAGAGGAGGGACATTGGCAGATATAGCAGGATATATTGGTATACTTATGTTATTTGCTGGTGTATTCTTTATAATCGGTTTAACAAGAATACGTTATGATTGAAAAAAGAAAGCAGAGTCTACAGCTTCGCCCGCTGAACTCTGCTTTCTTTTTGTGTATCGTCTTCCCCTATAGAAATAGCAATCGCAATTCCAAGCATAAAGAGAAATGCTAAAAAGAGGACGAACCTTGGGAAGAACGGAAATAGTAGTAATGCCCCGACGATCATGAGTGTTAATGCAACATAGTGCAGAACATATTGGAATAGTTTGTCCATATTTTCGCCCCCCTTTTTGGTAGTTTGTTAGCATTCTATGCTCGTCCACTGAATAATAGAATTATTTTTTTAATCGTTTCTTCATAGTAAAAATAATAGTAAAGTTGTGTCTGCAGATAATGCGAGAATACAAGGATTACAGGAAGGTAATTATAATGGAATATTGTTAAGTCTACCTAAATTAAAAATCCAGCAATAGCTTTTATAAAAATCTTGAAATATTTAAATAGAAATAATTGACAGAATATAACGAACAATATAAGCTAATAACCATAAAGTCTAGCGGAAAGGTCGGAATAAAATTATTACCCCTCTAAACATCTATTTTTTTGTATTTAAAACTGACTTTTCCGATGGGTTATAAAATGTTGCTGTGGGAGGCATATATAAGGCAAGCAGTTCATAAGGTGTAATTATTAAAAAAAGTTAGGGTGGGGACAATGAAGAAAAAGACAAAAAAATGGGCTGGTGTGTTTTCTGTTTTACTGAGTAGTTCGCTTGTGTTATCAGCTTGTGGGGGACAAGAGGATAAGGCTTCGACAGAGCCGGCGAAACAGCAGGATGTGAAAGATTTAAAAATAGAGAAGGTTGCAGCGACAGATAAATCAAAAAATCCTGAGAAAGCGAAGCAGAGAAAAGATACACTTATTTTAGGGATTTCAAAACCTGGTGGTGTGTTCTTACCTTATTTCCAAGAGAATGGTTGGGACGGTAACGTAACATCAGTTATATTTGCGTCTCTTGTATCAACAGATAAGCAAGGGAAACCAGTTCCAGAGCTTGCAGAGAAATGGGATGTATCTTCTGATCAATTGAAGTATACGTTTCACTTACGAAAAGATTTAAAATTTAGTGATGGTTCACCGTTAACAGCAGATGATGTAGCATTTACATTAACATTGCTACATGATAAGGCTTATGAGGGTGGTACAGATATTTTACAATATGCAATTAAAGGTGGAAAAGATTATAAAGAAGGAAAAGCTACATCGATTGAAGGGATTAAAGTTGTTAATCCGCAAACAATTGAAATTACGACGGAAAAAGTAAACTCACAAGCGTTAGTAAACTTGGGAGGACCTGTCTTATCTAAGGCTTATTATGGAAAAGATTATAAGCAAAATACTAGCTTAAACTATTTAAAAGATTTATATGGTAAACCAATGGCAGCAGGGCCTTATAAATTTGAAAAGTATGTCCCAGGTCAAGAAGTAAGATTTGTAGCAAATGAACATTATTATGCTGGTAAGCCAAAAGTTAAAAACTTTATTTATAAAATTACAACACCTGACACGAATTTCCAGTTATTCCAAACAGGAGAAACGGACTATGATGGGTTTGCTGCGAATAATGACAATATTGAACAATTAAAGAGCTTAGGCTTTGCTAATTTCAATATTGAAACAGTGAGCTCATACTCATTCGTTTACTTTAATAATAAGAAGCCATACTTAAAAGATAAAAAAGTACGGCAAGCGCTTATTTACGGATTAGATCGTAAAAAATATGTAGATACATACTTCCAAGGAAATGCTTCTGTTGCGAATATACCGATTTCACCAACATCATGGGCATATGATGATAAGGGTATAAATCAATACGAATACAATGTAGAGAAAGCAAAAAAATTGTTAGATGAAGCTGGTTGGAAAGTTGGATCTGATGGTATTCGTGAAAAAGACGGGCAGAAATTAAAGTTGAGTTATTATGCGGCAAGTGGAAGAAAGCAAGAAGAGGTGTTTATACCAATTGCGAAAGAGAATTATAAGGCGTTAGGTGTGGAATTTAATCCAGAAATCATGGACTTTAATACACTTGTTTCGAAAGTTGGAAAGTTTGATTATGATTTAGCAGCTGTTGCAACATCGATCATTTCTGATCCGAGTGAACCTGTAGGTGAGTTTGAATCTACGCATCCAGATAATTCAGCGGGTTATAGTAACCCAAAAGTGGATGAATTAATTAAAAAAGGTATTGAAACAGTTGATATTGAAAAAAGAAAACCTATTTATAAAGAATTATATAAAGAATTAAGCGATGATCCCCCTGTCATTTTATTAAATTACCGTAAAAGTATTTCAGCACACAATGCACGTGTAAAAGGAATTAATCCAGAAAAATACGATAGCATTAGTTCAAACTTACCTGTTTTATCTATTGAACAATAGAGATAAGTAATTAATGAATAGAAGACGTTTTTTCATACAGTTGTTAGTTCTTGCTGTTTTGAAAAAATGTTCTTCTATTTTTAAGTAACTATGATTGGGGAGACAAAAGGTGAAAACATATCTCATTCGTAGGTTTCTACAAATGATTCCTACTTTGTTTGGTACATCTATTATTATTTTTTTCTTATTTGCTCTTCTGCCGGGAGATTATGTTGATTCGAATCCAAAGTTAACGCCAGAACGTGCACAGGAATTAAGAGAATTGTATGGATTAAATAAACCTATTATAGAAAGATACTTTCATTGGCTAGGTAATGCGCTACATGGTGATTTTGGTTTCTCGCTGCAATACCAAGAGCCTGTTACATCATTACTTAATAAATTTATTTGGAATACCTTTATTGTTGCTGTTGCAGCTTTATTTTTTACTTGGATCATTGCACTTATTGTGGGTGTTATTTCAGCAACAAAGCAACATTCATGGTTTGACGCACTTGTAACAATCGGTGTTTTTGCAGCGATGTCATTCCCATCATTCTTTATCGGTCTATTTTTAATTAAAGTATTTGCTGTTGATCTTCATTTATTACCGATTGGTGGGATGATTGATATAGGAAGTAATTCGACGGGTTTTACGTACATATTGGAAGTACTAAGGCACATGATTTTACCGGTATTTATTTTAACACTCCTTGGTGTCGGCTCATTGACTCGTTATTTTAGAACGAGCATGCTTGAGGTCGTAAGACAGGATTATATCCGTACTGCACGTGCAAAAGGATTGAAAGAAAAAGCCGTTATTTATAAACATGCACTAAAAAATGCGATTTTACCAGCAATCACATTACTTGCGTTTGAATTGCCGGGATTGTTCTCTGGTGCAATTATTATTGAACAAATTTTTAACTGGCCAGGAATTGGGACCATTCAATTAGAAGCGTTAAGTTTTCGGGATTATACGGTATTAATGGCATTTACAATGTTTCTCTCTTGCCTAACAATTATCGCAAACTTTTTAGCAGACATCGTTTATGCGATTGTCGATCCGCGTATTCGATTAAAGTAAGGAGGGAGAAAGATGGAGACTATTGTAACGGTAAAGAAGAAAGAAAAGAGAAAAGGAAATTTGACTTCGCCATGGCGACAAGCATTTACTAGAATTAAGAAAAATAAATTAGCACTATTTGGATTTTATACTTTGATTTTTATGTTTGTATTTTGTTTTATTGGACCATTTTTTTCACCATATGTTTCTGGAACAATTCAAGTAACACAAATTAATAAACCACCAAACTTTTCACATTGGCTTGGCACAGATCAATTGGGAAGAGATATTTTAACGAGATTAATGCAAGCTGGCCGGATTTCATTAACAATTGGTTTAGCTTCGATGCTACTATCCGTCATACTCGGTGCATTATTAGGAGCTATCTCTGGTTTTTATCGTGGTATTGTAGATCATATTATTATGCGTATTGCAGACGTGTTAATGTCTATTCCGGGATTACCATTACTTATCATTATGGGTGCTATCTTATCAGAATGGAAACTTCCATCTGAATATCGACTTTATGTTGTTATGATCATGTTAAGTTTGATTGGATGGCCGGGACTTGCACGTCTGGTACGAGGACAAATTTTAACACTTCGAGAACAATCATTTATGCAAGCTGCTGATGTATTAGGATTAAAGGATTACCGGAAGATTTTACATCATTTAATTCCGAATGTATTCCCTTTATTAATTGTTGTGGCAACGTTAGGTGTAGCGGGAGCTATTTTAAGTGAATCAGCATTAAGTTATTTAGGTCTTGGGGTTGTTCCACCTACGCCATCATGGGGAAATATGATTAGTGCAGCAAACTCATTAATTGATTTCCAAAAACGTCCATGGTTATGGATACCGCCTGGTTTTGCGATTTTTATAACAGTTGTATCAATTAACTTACTTGGTGATGCACTTCGTGATGCATTAGATCCAAAAATGAAGCGGTAGGTGAGGAATCATGAGTAAAGCAGTAATAGAACTAAAAGATTTACAAACACACTTTCATACGGAAGAAGGTACAGTAAAAGCTGTGAATCATGTTAGCTTTTCTGTACGAGAAGGTGAAACAGTTTGTGTAGTGGGAGAATCAGGTTGTGGGAAAAGTGTAACGGCTTTATCTATTATGGGACTTATTGCGGAATCTGGCGGCATTGTTGGTGGTGATATTCTTTATGAAGGCCAAAGCCTTTTGGGGATGAAAGAGAAAGAACTCCGAAGTTTAAGAGGAAATGATATCGCGATGATTTTTCAAGAACCAATGACATCTCTTAACCCAGTTTTTACTGTTGGAGAACAAATTGTTGAGACGTTAAGAGAGCATGAGCTCCTTAGTAAAAGTGAAGCATATAAAAAAGCTATTGAATTAATTCGTAAGGTTGGTATTGCACGTTCTGATGAAATTGTTCATTCGTATCCCCATGAGCTAAGCGGTGGGATGTTGCAACGGATCATGATTGCGATTGCACTGAGTTGTAACCCTAAATTACTAATTGCTGATGAGCCCACAACAGCACTAGATGTTACAATTCAGGCACAAATACTAGATTTATTAAGACAGGTAAAAGAAGAATTTAAAACATCTATTTTATTAATTACACATGATTTAGGTGTTGTAGCAGAAATGGCAGATTATGTTGTTGTAATGTATGGTGGCAAAGTCATTGAAGAAGCACCTGTACTGGAGCTATTCCAAAATCCTAAACACCCATATACAAAAGGATTATTAAAATCAAAGCCGGTAATGGGGAAACGAACAGATAAACTTTATTCGATTCCGGGGCAAGTTCCAAACTTAGTTGGTTTAGATGAATTTTGCTACTTTAGCGGTCGCTGTGAACGTTGCATGGATATATGTAAGAATGAGGCGCCAGGCCTTGGAGTGCATGAAGATCATCATAAAGTAGCTTGCTGGTTATATGAGGAGCGTGCAGAGCAATGAGTGAACCTTTATTAGAAGTGAAGAATTTAAAAACGCATTTTCCGATTAAGGGCGGCGTATTTGGTAGAACGATTGGGCATGTAAAAGCAGTAGACGGAGTAAGCTTTACGATTAATAAAGGTGAAGTGTTTGGTCTAGTAGGTGAATCTGGAAGTGGAAAAACGACAATTGGTAAAACTATTCTTCGTCTCGTTCAAAAAACAGAAGGTGAAGTGAAATTTAAAGGGCAAGATGTTCATACGTTATCGAAAGAGGAATTACGAAAGTATCGTCCTAATATGCAACTTGTATTCCAAGACCCGTTTAGTTCATTGAATCCACGGATGAGAATTGGAGAAGCACTTGGTGAACCAATGCTAGCACATGGCTTAGCTACGAAAGAGAATGTTCGTGAAAAAGTGTTAGAAGTATTAGAACTATGTGGTTTAGCACCATATCATATTGATCGTTATCCGCATGAGTTTTCGGGAGGACAACGCCAGCGTATTGTTATTGCAAGGGCGATGGTATTAAATCCAGAATTTATTGTTGCTGATGAACCTGTTGCAGCATTAGATGTATCTATTCAAGCGCAAATTATAAACTTGTTCAGTGAATTACAAGCGAAAAAAGGTTTATCCTATTTATTTATTTCACATGATTTAAGTGTTGTCGAACATTTATGTACAAAAATTGGAATTATGTATTTAGGGACAATTGTGGAAACAGCTCCCCGTGACAAGTTGTTTGCAAATCCGCTTCATCCATATACGAAAGCGCTGTTATCAGCTGTACCAATTCCTGATCCCACTGTTAAGCGAGAACGAATTATTTTGCAAGGTGATATTCCAAGTCCAGCGAATCCACCTTCAGGCTGCCGCTTTCATACACGTTGCCCGTTTGCAACGGATATTTGTAAGCAAGCTGTACCAGAATTTCGTGATGTTGGGGAAGGGCATCTCGTTGCTTGTCATCATGTGTAAAAGAAAAAGGGCTCTTTCAAATATGAAAGAGTCCTTTTTTATTTGCTTGAGGATGGTTGTTTTAGTACATACTGTTCAATTGCATGAGCAACACCATGCTCGTCATTTGTTAATGTAACAACATCACATAATTTCTTTACATCTTCTTCAGCATTCCCCATAGCAACAGATAGGCCAGCTACCTCTAGCATTGGTACATCGTTAAAGTTGTCTCCAATGGCAATCGTATCTTGAATTGGAATATTGAAATAAGACGCCATTTCTTGTAATCCATTTCCTTTATGACCATACTTGTCCATAATTTCTAAATTTGTCGGAGCTGATGCTGTAACCATAATTTCTTTATCTTCTTGTAAAGACTGTAGTAGTTGTGAGCGATGCTCTGCGTCAAACGTCAAAATAAAGAATTTCGAGATTTCTAACTCTGGATTATTTACGACATCTTCGATTTTTTGGAAATCAGTAATTAAGTTCGCTTTTTTTTGCTTCTCTGTAATTCGTTTCAGTTCTTCAATTGTGACATCAAGTGCATGCTTATTTTCTTCGAATGCATGCATTACTTTTTCATTCCAATTATAAGGAGAATAAACTCCTTTATTTGTGTACAATTTATATGGAAATCCTTCAGATTCTAGTAATTTAGCAAGCTTGTATACTTTAGCATTTTGTAAACAACGTGCGTTAATTACTTTTCCATCAACGTAAACAATTGCCCCATTGCTTGCTCCAACTGGAAGTGATAATTGATACTCTTCCAATAGTTTTAAAGCATCTTCTTTTGCACGACCAGAGCAAATCATTACAACATGACCGGCTGCTTTAGCATCACGAATAGCTTGTAAATTTTCCTTGGAGATTTCAAGATTAGATGATAGTAGTGTACCATCCATATCTAGTGCGATTAATTTCAAACTGACCACCTCTTTGTTTTTTATTATACATAGTTATCTTGAGGAAACATATAAACTTATCTTGGGCTTTATGGAAATGTTAATGAGACAAACTTTAAAATGATTCCGAAAGAGTATGATGAGGGAGCAAAATTGAAAAGGTGCTCGTTCTACTACGTTTTATTTCGATTTGTAACTCCAATGTTACATTAATGTTACAAGTGTGTATGTGTTGTAAACCGCTGTATAAAGGGGTTTATAAAAAAATATTAATAATATCGTAAAAAAAATGTAATAAATTTTATGTATTTATATTGCAGTATGAAAAAACTTATGTTACATTAATGTTACAAACGTTACACAAGTTAATTTAATGTAACGTTAAGATAAAAACTATGAATTAATCATTTCTTGGAAATTACATATAAATATCTATTAATAAGGAGAGAGTAAATATGAAAATCGAACAAGTATTACAAGTAACAAAAATGGACTTCTTAGGATCAGCAGGTGGAGCAGCAGTATTAACAGCATTGATCGTACTTCTTTCTAACGTTTTAGTATAATAGAAATTTTGTATGAGCAGTAGAACGGATCGTATCACATAAAAAAAAGTTATAAGTTGAAGGGAGAATGGGAAACATGGAAAACAAACAAGTATTACAAGTAACAAAAATGGATTTCTTAGGATCAGCAGGTGGAGCAGCGGTACTAACAGCATTAATCGTACTTCTTTCTAACGTTTTAGTATAATAGAAACTTTGTGCAAGCAGTAGAACGGACAGTACCAAATAAAAATAAAGTTATGAATTGAAGGGAGAATGGGAAGCATGGAAAACAAAGAAGTATTACAACTAACAAAAATGGACTTATTAGGATCAGCAGGAGCAGCAACAGCATTAACAGCATTCATCGTATTCCTTTCAAGTGTATTAGTATAATAGAAGTTTTGTACAAGTAATAGAGCAGAATGAAGATTGCAAAATAAAGCTGAAAGGGGAATGGGAAACATGGAAAACAAAGAAGTATTACAATTAACAAAAATGGACTTATTAGGATCAGCAGGAGCAGCAACAGTATTAACAGCATTAATCGTATTTCTTTCAAGTGTATTAGTATAATAGAAGTTTTGTACAAGTAATAGAGCAGAATGAAGATTGCAAAATAAAGCTGAAAGGAGAATGGGGAATATGGAAAACAAAGAAGTATTACAAGTAACAAAAATGGATTTATTAGTATCGGCGAGTGGAGCAGCAGTATTAACAGCGCTCATTGTATTCCTTACAAATGTATTAGTATAATGAATATAGAGAAACAGAATTACCTATATCTTATTAAGACAATTATCCTAAAAAAATAAAGGCCCTAACGTATTATAGATGTTTAATATGTTAGGGTCTTTTTGTTTTTGAGGTAATAAAGAGACATACTACCAGCTTTGATTATGTTGTTTTAAATAGAAAAAAGTCGAATTTTATATGGGAGAAAAAAAGAGGGATTTGACAGAAAAGATAGAAAACTTTAAAAGTTAGAAATTTGTTAGCTTGCTAACTAATTTTTTTATTGGTAGATGGAAGCGTTTTCGGATGGTTCTAAGTATGTAACATTCAATTTATTTACAGGGGGATGAGGAATTTATGAAACAAAAATCTATGGATACGTTAGCTGCACAAATGGAGGATTTCTTTCCGGTACGTGATGTCGATCATTTAGAATTTTATGTAGGAAATGCAAAGCAATCAAGTTATTACCTTGCAAGAGCGTTTGGATTTAAAATTGTTGCCTATTCGGGATTAGAAACAGGGAATCGTGAAAAAGTATCTTATGTTCTCGTGCAAAAAAACATGCGTTTTGTTGTGTCTGGGACTTTAAATAGTGATAGCCGTATTGCAGAATTTGTAAAGATCCATGGTGACGGAGTGAAAGACGTAGCTTTACTTGTTGATGATGTTGAGAAAGCATACTCAGAGGCTGTAAAACGAGGTGCGGTTGCGATTGCTCCACCTGAAGAGTTAACAGATGAACAAGGAACATTAAAAAAAGCAGTAATCGGTACGTATGGCGATACAATCCATACGCTAGTAGAGCGTAAAAATTATAAAGGAACATTTATGCCTGGTTATGAGAAGATTGATTTTGATATTCCGAGTGACGAATCAGGTTTAATTGCTGTAGACCATGTTGTTGGTAACGTTGAAAAAATGGAAGAGTGGGTTAGCTATTACGAAAACGTTATGGGCTTTAAACAAATGATTCATTTTGATGATGATGATATTAGCACGGAGTATTCCGCGCTAATGTCAAAAGTTATGACAAATGGAAGCCGTATTAAGTTTCCAATTAATGAACCGGCAGATGGAAAGCGAAAATCACAAATTCAAGAGTACTTAGAGTTTTATAACGGTGCAGGTGTACAGCATCTTGCATTGTTGACAAATGATATTGTGAAAACGGTTGAAGCGCTTCGTTCAAACGGAGTTGAATTTTTAGATACACCAGATACGTATTATGAAGAGTTAACAGCACGCGTTGGGAAAATCGATGAAGAAATTGATAAGCTAAAAGAGCTTAAGATTCTTGTGGATCGTGATGATGAAGGGTACTTGCTACAAATTTTCACAAAGCCAATTGTAGATCGCCCAACATTATTTATCGAAATTATTCAGCGTAAAGGTTCTCGGGGATTCGGAGAAGGAAACTTTAAAGCTCTATTCGAATCAATTGAAAGAGAGCAAGAACGACGCGGAAATCTATAAAAATTTACTTATCAGTGGGGGCTGTGTCTCCCACTGATTAAAGTTTCATTTTGTATAAATAGTGAGGAGGAAAATTGATGAGATTGATTACATTTCGTCTTCCTTCAGGAGAGATGCGAGCTGGTTGGCTGGAAGGTGACAAAGTAATTGATATGAATATAGCAAGTAATGGCACTCTTCCTTCATCTATGCTTGCTTTTTTAGAGAAAGCAGATGAGTATGTAGAAATAGCCCATGGTATTCGAAAACCAACAAGTGGCATGTACGCTTTGGAAGATGTGCAGCTTTGTGCAGCCATCCCAAACCCAGGTAGTATTCGTGACTTTTATGCATTTGAGCAACATGTCAAAACGGCTCGTGTACGTCGTGGATTAGATGTTGTTCCAGAGTGGTATGATATTCCGGCTTTTTATTTTACAAATCACCGTGCTGTCATCGGGCCAGAAGTTACAGTTTCTTGTCCGAAACAAACTCAAAAGCTTGACTATGAGTTAGAAATCGCTTGTGTTATTGGGAAAGAGGGAAGAAATATTTCGCGTGAACAAGCAGAAGAATATATTTTCGGTTATTGTATTATGAATGACTGGAGCGCAAGAGATTTGCAAGCTGAGGAAATGAAAGTAGGGCTTGGTCCGGCAAAAGGAAAGGACTTTGCTACTTCATTAGGAGCTTATCTTGTTACAAAAGAGGAGTTAGATGTTTATCGCACTGGTGAACGTTATAACTTGGAAATGACTGCCCATGTGAACGGGGAGCTTTTGTCTAAAGGGAATTTCCGAGATATTTACTATACGTTTGCAGAAATGATAGAACGTGCTTCGCAAGATGTTACGTTATATCCAGGAGATGTAATTGGTTCTGGCACGGTTGGCACTGGTTGTATTTTAGAACTTGGTACAGAAAAGTGGTTACAAGATGGTGACGTTGTAGAACTTACGATCACTGGACTAGGTACATTGCGTAACACAGTGAAAAAAGAAACGAAAGCGGGTGATGGGCATGTATTATCGTCACATGGGGGAGCTTCCTCATAAACGACATGTACAATTTCGTAAAGAAGATGGATCACTTTATCGTGAACAGGTGATGGGAACGAAAGGTTTCTCTGGTACACAATCTATTTTGTATCATCATTATATGCCAACTGAAGTAGGACATGCTGCGTTAGCGCATTCTTGTCAGTTACAGTATGAAGAAGATGTGGCGCTTGCTCATCGTCATTTTCGCACGAAAGAGAATAGAAAAACTGGAGATGCGCTAAGTGGGAGGAATTTTATATTAGGAAATGAAGATTTATTAATTGGTGTTGTTAATCCGACAGAAAAAATGGATTATTTTTATCGTAATGGTGATGGAGATGAAATGTTATTCGTTCATTATGGAACTGGGAAAATTGAGACAATGTTTGGAACGATTCATTACCGGAAAGGTGATTATGTAACGATTCCAATCGGAACAATTTACCGAGTTATTCCAGATGAAGGAGAGTCTAAGTTCCTTGTTGTAGAAGCGAATAGCCAAATTACAACACCGCGTCGTTATCGTAATGAGTATGGTCAATTATTAGAACATAGCCCTTTCTGTGAAAGAGACATTCGAGGGCCGGAAAAATTAGAGACATATGATGACAAAGGCGAGTTTGTTGTCATGACAAAGTCGAGAGGTTATATGCATAAACATGTTATGGGACATCATCCTTTAGATGTTGTCGGATGGGATGGATATTTATATCCTTGGGTCTTTAATGTAGAAGATTTTGAACCGATTACAGGCCGTATTCATCAGCCACCGCCAGTTCATCAAACTTTTGAAGGTCATAACTTTGTTATTTGTTCTTTTGTGCCGCGTTTATATGATTATCATCCGGAAGCAATTCCAGCACCGTATTATCATAGTAACGTAAATAGTGATGAAGTTCTTTATTATGTAGAAGGGAACTTTATGAGCAGAAAAGGTGTAGAAGAAGGTTCAATTACACTCCATCCGAGTGGTATTCCACATGGGCCGCATCCCGGGAAAACAGAAGCAAGCTTAGGGAAAAAAGAAACAATTGAATTAGCGGTTATGATCGATACGTTCCGTCCGCTCCGTATTGTGAAACAAGCGCATGAAACGGAAGATGAGAAGTATATGTATAGCTGGATTGAAGAAGGTTCATATACTAAATAAAGTGAAACTTCCATCAGGGGAGGCTCACTGCTCGTAAATAGCGAGATAAAAGAAAGAGGCATGCTCATAAAATGATTATGCCTCTTTCTTTGGTTGGAATCGACAATTTATAGAATATCAAAAATAATTATAAAAAGATATAGGGATATAGTTATATGTATTGTTTGTATATTATTTATCTTTTTATGTCGAATTACGAATTTAATATGGTTAAAAACCTAAATAATGGAAATAATTGTGTGTTGATTGCATTTTATTCTACTAGCTGATGAGATGTTTTTCTGCTTATTTCGACAAAAGTATTGACTAAAAAATATGTTATGAGTAAAATAAGAAATAATTAAATTTTCAGAAAATTAAAATTTAGAGGTGCATGCTATGAAGCAAATTTTTCAAAAAAAGCCGATTGCAAAACTAATGCAAGAAAGTAAACAGAAAACATTAGCTAGAACATTGGGAGCATTGGATTTAACAATGCTTGGAATTGGGGCTATTGTCGGGACAGGTATTTTTGTTCTTACGGGTGTTGTGGCAGCGAAACACTCTGGACCAGCTATCATTTTATCATTTGCTATAGCTGCGTTAGCTTGTGCCTTTGCTGCATTCTGTTATGCAGAATTTGCATCTTCTGTTCCGGTTTCAGGAAGTGTTTACACGTATACGTACGCAACGATGGGAGAGGTATTTGCATTTTTAATTGGATGGGATTTAATGTTGGAATATTTATTAGCAACATCTGCGGTAGCCAATGGATGGTCTGCTTATTTCCAATCTTTGTTAAAAGGTTTTGGGATTCATATTCCGACCATTTTATCTTCTGCTCCTGGAACAGGAAAGGGTGGCCTTATCGATTTACCAGCTGTTATTATCATTTTAATTATGACTGCCCTTTTATCTAGAGGTGTACGTGAAAGTGCTCGCGTAAACAATATTATGGTTTTTATTAAGCTAGCAGTTGTATTACTCTTTATCTTTGCTGGTTTTAATTATGTAAAGCCGGAAAATTGGACGCCGTTCATGCCATTTGGTCTTGATGGTGTAATGGCTGGGGCTGCAACGGTATTCTTTGCATTCATTGGATTTGATGCTGTATCAACGGCAGCGGAGGAGGTAAAACGTCCGCAACGCGATTTACCAATTGGTATTATAGCATCATTACTTATTTGTACGATTCTTTATATCGTTGTTTCACTTATTTTGACAGGAATTGTACCTTATGGTCAGCTGAATATTTCTGATCCAGTAGCTTTCGCACTTCAGTTTATTGGACAAGATGGTTTAGCGGGTGTTATTTCGGTAGGAGCAATTACAGGGATTACAACTGTAATGTTAGTTATGATGTATGGGCAGGTTCGTGTTTCATATGCAATGAGTCGCGATGGGTTATTACCAAAGCGTCTTGCGAAAGTTCATCCGAAATTTAAAACACCGTTTTTAAATACATGGACGACAGGAATTATCGCAGCACTTATTTCGGGGCTTATCGACTTAAATGTATTAGCACACCTTGTAAATATGGGAACATTATCGGCATTTGCTCTTGTAGCAGTTGCGGTTATCGTAATGAGAAAAACACACCCAGATTTACCACGTGTTTTTAAAGTGCCACTTGTACCAGTTTTACCTGCATTAACGGTTATCTTTTGTGTATATTTAATGCTTCAATTATCAGGAACCGCATGGATGAGTTTCGGCATTTGGATGGTGATTGGTGTAGCATTTTACTTCTTATATAGTCGAAAGCATAGTGTTTTAAGTAATAAAAAAGATGAGGAGAATGCAGCGAATTTATAGGAAAAAGATCCGTTCTAAATAGAATAGAACGGATCTTTTGTTTTGAAAATTTACATTTTTCTAAAATTAATATAAGATAAGGAGTGGTTGATTAAAGGGGTGTTGTAAATGAAAAAGACATGGCGTGAATTACAAGCAATGGACCGTAATGTGTGGATTCGTTTTATAGGAGAAACACTGAATGGAATTGCAATGATGATGTTAATGCCATTTTTTGCATTGTATTTAAAAGATAAAGTAGATTCTTTATTACAAGTAGGGATTATTATGGCGCTTTCTCCTATTGCGGCAAGCTTTGGTTCGCTTATAGGTGGCCGAATTGCTGATATATATGGTAGAAAACCTATTATGATATTTTCGATGGCAAGTAATGCATTGTTGATGCTCGGTTTTTTATTTATAGAAGGATTTATTCCTTATGCTATTTTGTCTATTTTTTTAGGGTTAAGTAATTCATTATTTCATCCAGCAGCATCGGCGATGGTAGCGGATGTCACAGCGCCTGAAAAGAGGACGGAGGCATACGGTTTATTGCGAATGGGGCATAATATTGGCGCGGCAATCGGACCGATTATGGGTGCTTCTGTAGTTGTACTTTCGAAAAACCTTGTATTTATTATTGCTTCCTCTACAATGCTGCTTTATGCACTTCTTGTGTTAATGCTTATTCAAGAAACGATGCCGAAAACTGCATTGAAAGAGGACGGGAATACGAAAAAGGAAGCAGAATCTGTTTGGAAAGTTGTTTTGAGAGATAAGGTACTTATGATTTATTTATTGGCTGGTATTATTATTTCCATGGGTTTCTCGCAAACAGAAGGCATGCTCCCCCTTCATTTTGATAATGAAATGAAAGAAATCTTTGGGAAAAATAACCCATATCCATATTTAATGGCTTTAAACGGCTTGTTAGTTGTCTTATTCCAATTCCAAATTTCAAAATGGGCAACAGATAAACCAGTTGGAAAGACGATGTTATATGGGGCATGGTTATTTGGAATCGGGCTGTTATTCATCGGTTGGCTTCCAAGGTGGTTTGGTGAATTTGGAACAGAGGGTACGGTTATTTTAATAACATTACTTGTTGTCTATGCGGTATATACGCTAGGTGAAATGATTATGTCTCCTGTACAAATGACATTTGTTGCAAATTTGGCACCAGAGCATTTACGTGGAACATATATGGGGGCGGCAAGTTTGCAGTGGATTACAGGGAATGCGTTCGGCCCGCTTCTTGGCGGACTACTACTTGATCGATCGCTTGGGCATGTATTGTTTACGATTTTAGGAGTGGGGTGTGTAATAGCCGGTCTTGTATATATTTCTTTAGATCACCTTGTAGAACAAAGACAAAAGGGAAATGTGGCGAAACAATCTTCTTAATCAATAGGTGACATACACAAAAAACAGCATTTCTTCATATATATTAGATACATAACTAGATCAAGGGATGACACAGATTTGGTGCAAGAAAAGGATATGAATTTACAATAGCTGTTCGTAAAAATGCAATTGGTGAAACCGTTCTGCTATTTATCCCGCTATTTGCGGGCAGTAAGACCCCCGCCTCAAAATTCAGCAAAAGTAAAGAAGTTAGGTGGGGGGAATTGCCCGTAAAAGCCGGATTCGTTCAACTAATAATCAGTGAGGGATGAAGAAAATCCCCACTGATTAAAGTTTCACTTTATGGAAGTTTCATTTTATCGCGCTATTCGAAGGCGGTAAGACTCCTATTGAGAAAAGTTTTACTTTATTTCAAATAGGAACTGCCTATTTTTATAAAAAGTGCTAAAATAGAAAAATGAAAACAATTGGTTAGGGTGATTTCATTGACGAAAATTAAATTAGGTTTATTATATGGTGGGAAATCAGCAGAGCATCAAGTTTCATTACAAACAGCTCTTGCTGCTATTAAAGCATTAAATCAAGAAAAATTCGAGATTCATCCAATTTATATTACAGAGCAAGGCCAATGGATGCGTGGTGAACGCATTGAAGGTGAAGTAACGAGCGTGCAAGCATTGCAAATGAATGGAGAGGAAAATGCAATTTCTCCAGTATCATTAAGTACAGAAATTATACCTTCTTCTTCTAAACAAGAAGAGGCAATTGATGTTATTTTCCCGCTGTTACATGGACCGAATGGTGAAGATGGAACAGTACAAGGGTTATTAGAGTTAATGAATATTCCATACGTTGGTAACGGTGTATTAGCATCAGCTGCTGGTATGGATAAAGTTGTTATGAAAAATATCTTTGCTGAAGCTGGATTGAAACAAGCGAAGTATGCATCTTTCATTCGCAGTGTATGGGAGAAAAATTGCCAAGCAGCTTATGAAAAGGTAGAAGAAGTATTAGGCTACCCATGCTTTGTCAAACCAGCGAACCTTGGATCAAGTGTTGGTATCAATAAATGTAAAGATCGTGAAGAATTAGAAAAAGCATTTGAAGAAGCGTTCCAATTTGACCGCAAAATTATCGTAGAAGAAAATATTGTAGGTCGTGAAGTGGAAGTTGGCGTTTTAGGTAATGATGAGCCAAAATGTTCTGTTATCGGTGAGATTGTACCGAAGAAAGAGTTTTATGATTATAAATCAAAATACATTGATGGCGATACGGCATTAATTATTCCAGCTGAAGTTACAGAAGAAGAGTCAAAGGCGATTCAAAGAGATGCAATTCGTGCATTCCAATCTTTAGATGGTGCTGGATTAACAAGAGCGGATTTCTTCTTAACGAAAGATGGGGAAGTATATATTAATGAAGTAAATACAATGCCAGGATTTACGCCATTTAGTATGTTCCCGCTGCTATGGCAACACACGGATTTGCCATATCCGAAGTTAATTGAAGAATTGATTCGTTTGGCAATTGAGCGTCACGAAGAAAAGCAAAAAATTAAATATACAATCTAACAAAAAAGGGGGAAGCACTATTCAAGAGAATAGTGTTTCTTCTATGTAAGGAGTGGTATGTATGATGAAACGAACGTTAAAACAAGTAGAGCAAATGGTAATGGGTGCAGGTTTAGCGGAAAAATACGTTAATGAAACTGTACAAGGTGTATCTATTGATACAAGAAAAATTACAACAGGAAACTTATACATTCCGATTCAGGGTGATCGCTTTGATGGTCATTCTTTTGTAGAAAAAGCAATTGAAAATGGCGCTGTAGCTACGCTTTGGAAAAAAAATGTGCAAAATCCTCCTGTGAATATACCAGTGATTTTTGTAGAAGATACATTAGAAGCGCTGCAAACATTAGCAAAAAGCTATCGTGATCAGTTAGATGTAAAAGTTATAGGTGTAACAGGAAGTAACGGTAAAACGTCTACGAAAGATATTGTGACAAGCCTCCTTGCAACCAAATTTAAGGTTCAAAAAACAGAGGGGAACTTTAATAACCATATCGGTTTGCCGCTTACTATTTTAAGCCTAGAAGAAAATACAGAAATGGCTGTATTGGAGATGGGAATGTCGAGCCGAGGTGAAATTGAATTTTTATCTAAGTTAGCTCGCCCGAACGCTGCAATCATTACAAATATTGGGGAAGCACATTTGATGGATTTAGGATCTCGCGATGCGATTGCTGAGGCGAAACTTGAAATTGTTACAGGATTACAGGATGGTGGAGTATTTGTATACAATGGTGATGAACCGCTTTTAACAAATCGTGTTCCGAGCATGAACCTAGCTGCGGAGACAATTACATTTGGTGATGCAAGGGCGAATAATTATTATCCAACATCTGTAACGTTGCAGGCGACAGGAACGTACTTTAAGATGAATCAGGATGAGAATGTCGTGTTCTATCTTCCAGTTCTTGGGAAGCATAATGTGTATAATACACTTGCATCAATGGCGATTGCGAAATACTTCGGTGTAACGTGGGAAGAAATGAAGCAAGGTTTAGTAACACTTCAAATGACAGGTATGCGAATGGAAATTGTGAAAACAGAAAATGGGTTAACAATTATTAATGACGCATATAATGCAAGTCCAACAGCTATGGAAGCTGCCTTTCATTTAATGAATGGTTTAGACGGATTTTCTAAAAAAATTGTTGTTCTTGGTGATATGCTAGAGCTTGGAGACCAAGAGGTGCAATTTCATTATGAAGTTGGTAAGTTAATTGACCCTGCACGAATCTCCTATGTATTTACGTACGGTAGACTTGGGGCGCAAATTGCTGAAGGAGCAAAAATTAACTTCCCTAATGAACGTGTAAAAGTATATGACAATAAAGAAGAGCTTGTGAAAAATTTACAAGCAATCGTTGATGTGAAAGACGTTGTATTAGTGAAAGCATCTCGCGGAATGAAGTTGGAAGAAGTTATTACGATGTTGAAATAATTGGTGCGTGTAAATAGGGATGATAGATACAAAAATAGTGGAAACTGCTAATAAGCGCTTACAGTAAAAAATAAAAAAATAAAAGTGAAGAAAAAAGCTCTTTATATGAAATAAGGTAACAGTTGGGTTTGCTTTTTGCACATACAAAACTTATAATTGATAAAGTGTAATAACGTTTAGAAGTATTTTCGCGAAGAATATACGCCCGTTTATATACGTGAGCATTCAGGAAAAGGGCTTTTCCGCAAATTCGGAAAACGCCTTTTTTTAAATGATAAGTATAGGATAGAAAAGGAGAAGTAACATTGACAACATTTCGAGAATTAGGATTAAGTGATTCTTTACTGCAATCTGTTGAAAGTATGGGCTTTGAAGAGGCTACGCCAATTCAAGCTGAAACAATTCCACATGCATTGCAAGGTAAAGACATTATTGGGCAAGCACAAACAGGTACAGGGAAAACAGCAGCATTTGGATTACCACTATTAGATAAAGTGGATACACATAAAGAATCAGTTCAAGGTATTGTTATCGCGCCAACGCGTGAATTAGCAATCCAAGTTGGAGAAGAGCTTTACAAAATTGGTAAACATAAACGTGTTCGTATTTTACCAATCTATGGTGGCCAAGATATTAACCGCCAAATTCGTGCTCTAAAAAAACACCCACACATTATTGTTGGTACGCCGGGTCGTATTTTAGATCATATTAACCGTAAAACACTTCGTCTACAAAACGTAGAAACTGTTGTTCTTGACGAAGCAGATGAAATGTTAAACATGGGCTTCATTGAAGATATTGAAGCAATTTTAACAGATGTGCCAGAAACACATCAAACATTATTATTCTCAGCAACAATGCCAGACCCAATCCGTCGTATTGCTGAACGTTTCATGACTGAGCCTCAACACATTAAAGTAAAAGCAAAAGAAGTAACAATGCCAAACATTCAGCAGTTCTATTTAGAAGTGCAAGAAAAGAAAAAGTTTGACGTGTTAACACGTTTATTAGATATTCAATCTCCAGAGCTTGCGATTGTATTTGGTCGCACAAAGCGTCGTGTGGATGAGTTATCAGAAGCTTTAAACTTACGCGGTTATGCAGCAGAAGGTATTCATGGTGATTTAACACAAGCGAAACGTATGTCTGTATTGCGTAAATTTAAAGAAGGTTCTATTGAAGTTCTTGTTGCAACAGACGTTGCGGCGCGTGGTCTTGATATTTCAGGTGTAACACACGTATATAACTTCGATATTCCACAAGATCCAGAATCATATGTTCACCGTATTGGTCGTACTGGCCGTGCTGGTAAAAAAGGTATTGCGATGCTATTTGTAACGCCACGTGAATCAGGACAATTAAAAAATATCGAGCATACAACAAAACGTAAAATAGACCGTATGAATGCACCGACACTTGACGAAGCATTAGAAGGTCAACAACGTTTAATCGCAGAAAAACTTCAAAGCACAATTGAAAGTGATAACTTATCATACTACAAACGTATTGCAGAAGAAATGTTAGAAGAAAATGATTCTGTAACTGTTGTAGCAGCTGCTTTAAAAATGATGACAAAAGAGCCAGATACAACACCGATTGCTTTAACATCAGAGCCACCAGTTGTTTCAAGAGGTTCTAAAAAGCGCGGTGGTAACGGAAATGGATACCGTGATGGTAACCGTAACCGTAGTCGCGATGGACGCGGTGGAGATGGTCGTAATCGCGATCGCAACCGTGATGGTCGCAATCGTGACGGTAATCGTGATGGTAACCGTGATGGTAACCGTAACCGTGGTCGTAAAGGTGAAGGCCAGGGGCGCCCAGGATCTTCAAATGGACGCGGCGAAAGAAAACATCATAGCCGTAAGCCACAAGCTTAATAAAAAAGAGGATGACCAAAAGGTCAGCCTCTTTTTTATTTGTGTAATTGTGCATACTACAAATAAGTTGTATAGAAAAGAGGGACTTTATGCTTGTAAGACTTGGTTATGTAGCGATGAGTGTACACTTGAACAATGCATCTCCATCTCAAACGATGACATATGCACAATTTCAACGTATTAAAGATCGAGAGGCGGCGATTCATAAACTTGAAAGAATTGCTAATTCTAATTTGGAAAATTGTTTACGGTTATTAAAGCATAATAAGGGACATGATATAGCATTTTTTCGGTTTAGTTCAAAGTTAATTCCTCTAGCAAACCATGAAGAATTGTTGGATTGGAATTACATTCGTCCTTTAAAAGAGAAATTAAAAGAAGTGGGTGAGTATGCGCATCGGATGAAGATGAGGATCGATTTTCATCCTGATCACTTTGTTGTGTTAAATTCACCGCAAGAAAATATTTTGAAACAATCAATAAAGACGCTTCAAATGCATCGGAAATTATTGAAAGGAATGGGCATACAGCGGAGTCATCGCTCTGTGTTACATGTTGGTGGTGGATATGATGATAAAGAACTTGCGTTAGAACGTTTCATTGAAAATTGGTCAAATGTTCCTGCAAGTATTCAAGAAATGATTATGTTAGAAAATGATGATACGACCTTTTCATTAAAAGAAACACTATATTTAGGTGAAAAATTGGCAGTTCCAGTCGTGTTTGACCTGCATCATCATATGATGAATAACGATGAAGAAGATTGGTATGAAGATTGGGACCGTGTAGTAAATACTTGGAAAACATCTTTATTACCAATCAAAATGCATATTTCCAGCCCGAGAGAAGGCAATGATCCTCGAGCACACGCAGACTTTATTGATGCAGATACATTTCTATCCTTTTTACAGAAAATCAAAGGTAGCGTTTCGCAAATTGATTGTATGATTGAAGCGAAAAAGAAGGATGAATCTTTATTTCGATTAATACGAGATCTTGGTACAAAATCAGAGGTAGAAATGATTGATGGTGGGAGCTTTTATATTAAATAAGCTCTACACCATCGTTTTTTTTGCTAAAAATGGAGTGCAAATACCACCAATTAGTAGTCCGGTTAAATGGCTAATAGGATTAGCGGACGGATTGAAGAATGTGAAAAGAAGTAATAGTAATATAATTAAAGAAAAGAAAATTAACTCTTTTGGTTGAGAAGACCGATAGCGACTATATAAAAGAAAAAGCTGTGCACCGAGTAATCCGAAAATTCCACCGGATGCGCCGGCATGAACATACCCGATGGGCATAATAATATAAGAGAAAATATTGCCGCTAATGCCAGCAGTAAAAAATAAAATAGGGAATCGAATACTCCCTAGTTGTTTTTCGATAGATTGACCGAGAAGAAATAGACAAATGCTATTGGAAAGAAAGTGCTGAAAGTCTACATGTATAAATAGAGAAGTTATAAATCGCCACCATTCTCCCTTAGAAATATATTCATTGTAAGCAGCTAAAGTAGGGAAGAAAAGATCTCCTATTATCATCATGATTAGTTGCAAGAAAAGTAAAGAGAGAATGACGGGTTGTAAGGTGGTTCGCATATAGGGTATTGGCATTTTATATTTTCACTCCTTTTGCATCGGAAAGATTCTCTGTTATTCTTACAATATGAATGAAGGAAGACAAATAGAAGAAGGGGAATTTTGAAATGATTATAGGGATCGGAATTGATATTATCGAACTAAATCGAATTGAAAAAATGCTAGATGGAAAGCTTAAATTTATGGAGCGTATTTTAACTGAGGAGGAACGTAGTGTTGCTTCTAAATTAAAAGGGAATCGTCTTGTAGAATTTGTAGCGGGAAGATTTGCAGCGAAAGAAGCGTATTCTAAAGCTCTTGGAACAGGTATTGGAAAAGAAGTGAGTTTTTTGGATATTAAAATAAAAAATGATGATAGAGGTAAGCCAGTTCTTATTGCAAATACAGAGCACATCGTTCATCTATCAATCAGTCATAGTAGAGAATTTGCAGTGGCACAGGTTGTTTTAGAAAGCTCGTCACGCTAGTCTGCATATTTTACATCTTTGTCTCATATATTTGATTTAGCGATAAGGAAGAAATATCTTCCATTCATTTATAGGGGCAAAGGGGCTGAAATGATGAAAAGGCGGCTATTTTTAGTTATTGTCGGTTTATTGACCGTTTTCGTGTTAGCGGGTTGTATGGAAAAGAAACAGGAAGACATCGTGCGAGATTTAGAAGCGAAGGTTAAGAGTATGAAGAGTTATCAAGCTGAAGCAAAGTTATCTATTAAAACGGGGAATGAACCACAAGAGTATAACGTGGAAGTTTGGCACAAAGAACCTTCTTATTATCGTGTGAATTTAAAAAACACGAAAAAGGATCAAAGCCAAATTATTTTACGAAATAATGAGGGTGTTTTTGTATTAACACCAGCTCTTAATAAAAGTTTTCGATTTCAAAGCGACTGGCCGCAAAATAGCAGCCAAGCTTATTTGTATGAGTCACTTGTAAGAGATATTTTAAATGATAAGAATCTTTCATTTGAGAAAACGGATAAATATTATGTGTTTAAAACAAAAACGAATTACCACCATCAAAATATGCTGCCGAAGCAAGAGATTAAATTTAATAAAAGTGATTTAGCGCCTGTTTCGGTGAAATTGATGGATAATGATCAAAATGTTCTTGTGAAAGTAGATTTTTCAAAAGTGAAGTTTGATACAAAGTTTGATAAGGGGGCATTTGATACGAAACAAAATATGTCCAGGGCGCAAGTGGATGTGCAAACAACAGCGAAAGAAGATAAGCCATTTGCTATTTTATATCCACGTGATACTCCGCAAGGGATGGTTTTAAATGAAGAAAAAGAGTTAAAGACAGACAGTGGTAAGCGTGCGATACTCACATACACTGGAAATAAGAAATCCTTTACATTGATACAAGAAAAAGCGAAGGTTGCTGAAGCTTCAGCGTCAATAAGTGTAAGTGGAGAGTTAGTCGATCTTGGTTTTACAATTGGTGCTCTAGCGAAAGACTCATTAACATGGTCGCATAACGGAGTGGAATATATGCTCGTGTCTAAAGATTTAAAACCAGATGAGCTGTTAATGGTAGCTCGTTCTGTTGCAGAAAAGCAGGTGAAATAAAGTGGAAATTCCATCAGTGGGGGATTCCAAATTGATGGAAAGTCATCACAAATCAGGCTTTTACGGGCAGTTACTCCCCATCTATTTTCTTTGTTTTTCTCTAAATCTTGAGGGTGGGGTTTTAATGCCCGTGAATAGCGGGATAAACTTTTAAGGCGTGGTGATGTATATGCACCACGTTTTTTCTTGTCTTGAGGAATGGATTTCATAAAAAGACGAATATAAAAGAATGAGCTTCGCATATCGTATATAAGGAAGTGTTTTTTATGGAAAAATCATCGTTTTACCGTGATACGTGGGTAGAAGTAAATTTGGATGCAATTTACAATAATGTAACGCACATTAAAGAAATCATTCCGGAAAGTGTCGAGATTTTTGCTGTAGTGAAAGCGAACGCATATGGACATGACTATGTTCTAGTAGCAAGAACAGCATTAGAAGCAGGAGCAACAAGATTAGCAGTTGCTTTTTTAGATGAGGCACTAGTACTTAGGCGCGCTGGGATTACTGCACCAATTTTAGTAATAGGTCCTTCACCGCCACGTGATGTGAATGTAGCTGCTGAGAATGATGTAGCACTAACTGTTTTTCAAAAGGAATGGGTTGAAGAAGCAGTAGAAATTTGGGATAGCCCGTTCCCGATGAAGTTTCATATTAACTTCGATAGTGGTATGGGTAGAATTGGGATTCGTGAACGTAAAGAGCTAAAAGAGTTCTTACGAAGCTTAGAAGATGCCCCCTTTTTGGAGTTGGAAGGGGTATATACGCATTTTGCAACAGCAGATGAAGTAGAGACATCTTACTTTGATAAGCAGTATAACACTTTTTTAGAGCAACTTAGTTGGTTGAAAGCATTCGGGGTGAATCCAACATTTATTCATACGGCAAATAGTGCAGCTACTATGCGATTTGATGGAATTACATTTAATGCAGTTCGAATTGGAATTGCAATGTATGGGTTATCACCTTCTGTAGAAATACGCCCTTATTTACCAATTAAATTAGAACCTGCTCTTTCACTTCATACAACAGTCGCACATATTAAACGAGTCATTAAAGGTGATAGGATTAGCTATAATGTCACATATCGGACGAAGACAGAAGAGTGGATTGCGACAGTACCGATTGGATATGCAGATGGTTGGCTTAGACGACTACAGGGATTTGAAGTGCTCGTTCAGGGGAAAAGAGTTCCTATTGTAGGTCGGATTACAATGGATCAATGTATGTTGCATCTTCCCTGTGAAGTACCACTTGGAACAAAGGTTACCCTGATTGGACAGCAAGGTGATGAGTACATTAGTGCAACTGAGGTTGCCGAGTATTCAAATACCATTAATTATGAGATTATCGCGACAATTAGTTTTCGTGTTCCACGTGTATTCATACGACATGGGGAAGTGGTAAAAGTAATAAACTATTTAAATGATATATAAGCAAACATCTTTGTGATAGTTCCTACTTGCTAGTTATCAATGATGATGGGGGCTCCCGTTCGTGGAAATTTCCCTTCACTTCTTGTTAAAAAGAGATAAAAAGTAAATGAGAGTGAATGTTTTATTTGTTAATTGGAAAACATAAACAAGGAATAAGGAAGTCTTTGCAACAGGCTCCATACAATGGTATTATTACAATAGGTGTCATATATATTTGGGTGTGTAGTTGACGGTGGAGGTGTATTTTTGTGTCCGAATCAAGTGTAACTACTGAAATCGTGGTTCGGTTGCCAAAGCAAGTGGTAACGGAATTGGACGGAATTGGAAAACAAGAGAATAAGAATCGCCATGAACTAATTTGCCAGGCAACACAACTGTTATTGCGTCAACATAAGACGAAGAAACGCTACCAACATGAATCAATGCGACGTGGGTACATTGAAATGGGAAAAATTAATCTTGGTATTGCATCTGAAGCTTTCTTAGCAGAGTATGAAGCAGCTCATACAGTAGAACGCTTAGTTAGCGGGGGGTAATATTTTGATTGTAAAACGCGGCGACGTGTATTTTGCAGACCTTTCCCCAGTTGTTGGTTCTGAGCAAGGAGGCGTTCGTCCGGTTCTTGTCATTCAAAATGACATCGGAAATCGTTTTAGTCCGACTGTGATTGTAGCGGCTATTACTGCACAGATTCAGAAAGCAAAATTGCCCACACATGTGGAAATCGATGCAAAAAAGTACGGATTTGAGAGAGATTCTGTTATCTTGCTCGAGCAGATTCGAACAATCGATAAGCAACGCTTAACGGACAAAATCACTCATTTAGATGAGATGATGATGAGTCGTGTAGACGAAGCTTTACAAATTAGTTTAGGACTAATAGATTTTTAAATCGGCAGTTTAAGTTGCTCTCTTTTAGGGGCAACTTTTTTTATTAGAGGAGGTTTCGGTTGTATATGGGAATGGTAGATAATCGACAAGCGTTAATGAAAATGTTAGTGAAAGAATTAGGCTTTACAGAAAAGCAAGTTCGTCATGTTATTCAATTAACAGAAGAAGGTAATACAGTTCCATTTATTGCTCGTTACCGAAAGGAATGGACAGGTTCTTTAGATGAAGTGCAAATCCGTGCAATCTTAGAAAGATGGCAATATATGATGCAACTTGAAGATCGAAAAGAAGAGGTTCTTCGTCTGATTAATGAAAAGGGAAAATTAACAGAAGATCTGCACCATCATATTTTATCTGCAACAAAGTTACAAGAAGTAGAAGATTTGTACCGTCCTTATAAAGAAAAAAGAAGAACAAAAGCAACAATCGCGAAGGATAAGGGGCTAGAGCCACTAGCTGAATGGCTACTTCTATTTACAAAAGAAGATCCGACAGGTAAGGCAAAGGAATTTGTTAATGCCGAGAAAGAAGTACAATCCGCTCAAGAAGCACTTCAAGGTGCACAAGATATTATTGCAGAACTTATATCGGATAATGCGGCGTACCGCAGCTGGATTCGAAATGTTACCTTTAAAAAAGGAATGATTGCGTCCTCTGTAAAAGATGAAGAAAAAGATGAAAAAAATATATATGAGATGTATTACGGTTATGAAGAGCCACTGCAAAAGATTGTACCTCATCGTGTATTAGCTATGAACCGTGGTGAAAAAGAAGAGGTCCTAAAAGCTTCTGTTGTCCCGCCAATAGAAGAGATTGTTCGTTTTTTACATAAAAAAGTAATTCATGATGTTTCTTCTGAAAGTGCAGATTATGTACAATTAGCGATTGAAGACGGATATAAGAGATTAATTCAGCCATCAATTGAAAGGGAAATTCGAAAAGAATTAACTGAAAAAGCAGAAGAACAAGCGATTCATATTTTCTCTGAGAACTTACGTAATTTGTTATTACAGCCACCTATGAAAGGGAAAGTGGTATTAGCGGTAGATCCTGCGTATCGAACAGGATGTAAGTTAGCAGTAGTAGATGATACAGGGAAAGTTCTGCATATTGATGTTATTTATCCGCATCCGCCTGTTCGAAAATATGAAGATGCAAAAGCAAAAGTTGTTTCTATTCTAGAAAAATATCAGGTTCAGATGATTGCGATTGGAAATGGTACAGCTTCTAGGGAAACGGAAGAGTTTATAGTAGATGTCTTACAGGTAGTACCGCAAGATGTATTTTATATTATTGTCAATGAAGCTGGTGCTAGTGTATATTCAGCTTCTGATTTGGCTCGTGAAGAATTTCCGGATTTGCAAGTTGAGGAAAGAAGTGCCATTTCGATTGGAAGACGTCTGCAAGATCCGCTTGCCGAACTTGTGAAAATTGATCCGAAATCAGTTGGGGTAGGGCAATATCAACATGATGTATCGCAAAAGAGATTAAATGAATCATTAACATTTGTCGTGGAAACAGCCGTTAACCAAGTAGGAGTGAATGTGAATACAGCTTCTGTAGCGCTATTGCAGTACGTTTCCGGATTATCAAAAACAGTTGCGAAAAATATTGTAAAAAAACGTGAAGAAGATGGGAAATTTACAAAGCGTACAGAGTTGAAGGGAATACCACGTTTAGGCGCCAAAACGTATGAGCAATGCATTGGTTTCTTACGCATACTAGAAGGTAAAAATCCACTTGATAGAACAAGTATTCATCCAGAGCAGTATAAAAATGTTGAGTTACTATTAAAGAGTTTAGGATTATCGATTGATGATGTAGGACAACCGCACTTACAAAAGTGTTTAGAAGGAGTAGAGCTCTCTAAATTATCTCAAGAGATAAATATCGGTGAGCCGACATTAATTGATATTATAGATGCTTTAATTAGTCCGGAACGAGATCTGCGTGATGAATTACCAAAACCACTTTTGAAAAAGGGAATTCTCAAATTAGAAGATTTAAAGCGTGGCATGGAGTTAGAAGGAACTGTTCGAAATGTTGTTGACTTTGGTGCGTTTGTCGATATTGGTGTGAAACAAGATGGTTTAGTACATATTTCTAAACTTAGCAAACAGTTTGTGAAGCATCCGTTAGATGTGGTGTCTGTCGGGCAAATTGTAAAGGTCTGGGTAGATGATGTTGATATGAAAAAAGGGCGCGTTGCCTTAGCAATGTTACCTATTGAATAATAATGGGAAGAGGGCAGGTATGACACTGCTCTTTTTTTATGAACGGATGTTAGTGAAATTTGAATTAGTGGGGGAGCCTTCATCCCCCACTGATATAACGTTCACTTTATCAGGAATTTTGATGTGTTTTGCTATAATAAAACCAGCATTCATTTAGTAACTTAATTTGATACCGGTTTTTTTCGAAATATGCACGTTGCATTTGTTTTCGGAGCCACGTAGGCATAAGAATCCCTCCTTGTTTAATCCGGCTCTAACAAGTAGCCCACTATACATTGAGATAAGATTCGAAGTAAGTAAAAAGCTCAATTTCGGGAACTGCTTATAAGAGTTTGGTTAGCGAAGTTCTATGGATAGATGAGGAAGAGGGTAGTTCATAGAAATTGCACTTTTGAATGAGGATGGGTATATGTACTATTTAATATATGTATAAGAAAGAGGAAAAGTGTAAGTTTATTTTTAGTTTTTGGGGGAATGAAAATGAATGAAAAAGAAGTTCAAAGACTTGTAGAAGAAATATCGTTGCAATATTTCGGTAGGGCTTTTTTACATAAAGCAATGTTCAATAAACGACTACGTACAACTGGTGGGAGGTACTTATTGCGAAGTCATAATATAGAATTAAACTATCGTTATTATGAAGTGTATGGAGAAGAAGAACTGATTGGCGTTATTAAGCATGAGTTGTGTCATTATCATTTGCATATTATGGGGAAAGGGTACCAACATCGAGATCGAGATTTTCGTCAGTTAATGAAGAAGGTTGGTGCGCCTAGATTCTGTAAGAGAATGAGCGAAGAAGAGAAGGTGATTAAAACTCATATGTATGAATGTATGAGATGTTTTCTTCAATATAGAAGAAGGCGTCAAATAAATACAAAAAGATATGTTTGCGGGAAGTGTAAAGGTAGATTGAAAGAGATAAAAAACACCTTGACAGTTAAAAATCAATCCAGTATATTATAAACATGTCACGTTTGTACAAGAATTTGTATAAACGACTTGACTTATAGTATGAACTTTTATAAGATATAACTTGTCTTTCTTATTCCGCAGTAGCTCAGTGGTAGAGCTATCGGCTGTTAACCGATCGGTCGTAGGTTCGAGTCCTACCTGCGGAGCCATACAGAGAAGTACCCAAGTGGCTCAAGGGGCTCCCCTGCTAAGGGAGTAGATCGCTAACGCGGTGCGAGGGTTCGAATCCCTTCTTCTCTGCCATTCATATTGGCCCGTTGGTCAAGTGGTTAAGACACCGCCCTTTCACGGCGGTAACACGGGTTCGAATCCCGTACGGGTCACCACTTTTGGAGGATTAGCTCAGCTGGGAGAGCACCTGCCTTACAAGCAGGGG
>NZ_JAPHWH010000017.1:0-87121 GCF_026241455.1 Bacillus sp. DHT2 | reverse complement strand
TATATACACTTTTATAATCACCAAAGATTTCAACAGAAATTAAATAACCTGAGTCCATATAAATATAGAACTCAGGTTACTTAGTTGTGCTTTTTGAATACAGTCTACTTGACAGGGGTCACTTCATTCCGTAAGTGGTCTTTTTTTCGTAAGAGATCCAAACTAAATGGAACAAAAAAAGAACCCTTATGAAAGGATTCTATAACCGGAAACAACAAATATATAGAAGTAAAATAAAGAGAATTACTTATTATTATATCGCATATATGTATAATATAATGTTGAGAAAACGTTAAGAAACTGTTAAATCATTCTCATATGGCGTACCCCAGGTTGGCGAGATTTCAATTATGTAGAAACCTAAAGAAGTCCCTTTATAACATCTAAAGGGACTTTGCTCATACAAATGATCTGCACATCAATTCGGTTTTGATATACAGATCATTTGTATGATAATTTTTATAAATAAGTGCAGAGAATTCTATTACATGAATGCTTTTAGAAGTGTTACTACTAATGGAATTACTCCACCTAAGAATGATAAAACTGCCATTGCGATTGCCATATTATTTCCTCCCCTTTAAATTTCTGAATATTAGGAATTATATAAATTTATTATATTACAGATTTAAGAATATAACAATATCTTTTTTTATTCTCTCTAAGGGGTACAGCCGAGATACGTGTAAAAATAGGTCATAGCCTTACTTTTATTTCCAATCCGATTTAAAATTGGGATTTTTATCTATTAGGGATCCCGCCACATGTCTATCAAGCTAAGATGCTGAAATACCCCCAAAATGAAAATTTTATATCTCTATGGTTAATTAAATTTTAGTTATTTTAGAAATCCTAAGTTTCTTCAGTTCAAGATAGAAGCTCTTCTCAAAAAAACAGAGTTCTTAAGATGCTTATCTTAAGAACTCTGTTTTTTAATTTAGCATGGAAAGCATAATCTTTTCTAGTTCAGCTTTGTTTAAAATACTAACGGTGATTACTATTTGATACGCACCTTTTCCATCTTTTGCAGGAACAATCATCTTCATTCCTGTTACATTACTATCACTGGACTTACCAAAGGTCACTTGGTTCCCACCCAGCCTCTCCATACCTTTTACAAACTCTAGTTCATACTCTTCAAACATATGGAAACCTTTTCTATTCCAAGGATCTGCTTTCGCTCCTAGGACTTCTGATTGTTCGATGACGATTTGACCAGCGACCCCATCTTCATATTCAGTTCTAACTACAGGTTTTGGTTTTCCTATTGTAATATTTGAGTCAACCTGTTCTTTCACTGGATGGTATCCTTCTGGAATATAATTTGGTTTTTTTATCGGAAAATCAACTAATTTTTGCGCTTCTTCTATGGTAAATGTAAAATGTTTATAAATTTTCTTATAAAGAGAATTTGTTTCATTAACAAGCTTATCTACTCTTTTCTTATCCTCCGTACTCCAAAGGTTGTAGTAATCGTAACGTTTTTTATCTCCTTCTTGAATCACTGCTTTTTTCGCCATAGAAAGTTCCTCTTGCTTCAACTGTACAAACAGCTTAAATTCTTCTTTTGTTAAATATTTTTGAGCTACTGTAAATTCCTCATAGACTGTATCATATTCACCTACTAAGTTCTTGAAAATTGTATCATATTCACCTTTTAAGTTCCCAAAATCTTGTTCTACCTGTTCGGGCGTACCATATAATTTTTCTATAATCATAGAAATTGAATTTGATGCCTTATCTTCCTTGTTTACAGATGTAGGAGTATCCTCTGCATTTGCCAATAGTGAATCTTTTGAATTGGGATGAGTTTCTTCTGCATTTGCATTCACTAATGAAAGTGTAGCTACAGTAATGATTGCCATCATTCCAACTGCAGACCAACGATAAGATCTCTTTTGGAATTTTTTAATCATAAAAATTCTCCTTTTCAACGTTCTTTTATTTCTGCTTAAGTTCGCTAAGCTTGGCACTTGATAATAACCTGAATAGTGTTCTAACAGGCTAATAATAGTATGACCATATGCAAGTTGTTCCTCTGAATCTATATATGTAAGAGCAAACGCATCGCATGCCATTTCCTGATCTTCCCGCATGCATGAGTAGGCATACCAAAGAATTGGATTAAACCAATTTAGGATGAGTAAGCCATGCATAAGCCAATTCACACCAACATCTCTTCGTTTAATGTGAGCCAATTCATGATGAAAAATATATCGTAGTTATTGATCATCTAGTACTTTCATATGTACACTTGATAATAAGACCTTTGGACGAAAGAATCCGAAAACGGTTGGACTTGAGATTTTCCCAGCTAAGAGGAGTGGGATATCCTGTTGAACAGACATAGACTTCTTACAGTTCTCAAAAGTTTTGACAATTCTTTCATCTGTAATCACAGGTTGCTTTTTTATGTAAAGAAGTAAACGTCTATTCATAATTACGGTTGCAAAAGCTAGAATGATAACCCCAGCAAGCCAAATATATAAAGCGGTTGTATAAAGTGAAAATGTATCATCGTTTTGCTTTTGATTACTGTATGTTTGTTTCTTACTTTCGGCTGGTTGTGTTAAACCAGATACATAGTTTTCTTTTTTTGTGACTATCTTTGTATCGTCTATATCTGTCCGTTCTTTTGAAGAAGAAACAGCTACAGGCTCTTGATGAAAGGTATCAGAAGTTCCATTACTGTACGGGGTACCACCCACATTTTAACGAAAATATACGCTAAGCAAATTTCGACATAAAAATAGCCAGATTTTCTACTCTAAGAAAAATCCGGCTATTTTCATATTTTTAAATATAAAGGGTAACAAAAACAGTCGTTTTCGATATTTTTTACAGAAACTTAATTAGATATATATGCATCTAGGTTATACTCCTTTGAATTGTATATTGATTAATAATTGGTTATTCTTAATCTTAAATATATACTTCTCTGCTAATTTTGATTGCGAGAAACCATTCGGAAAGTTCTGAATTTTAAATAGATACATTTGCTCATAGTTTACGTATAGGACTGGTAAGCGCAATGATTACTTCAATGAATTTTGTAGCTGATGCCAAAATGAAAATTGCAGCCGGATTATAATCAGAAATCACGCCTCCTACTAATGCACCTAGGGGCATTGCCAGTCGTGTAAGCACCCGTGAAAATCCTAAAACTCTTCCTTGTATATCCATGGGTACTGTTTCCTGCCTTACAGATGCTACAATAATGTTCCAAGCGATATTACATACCATAGCAATTCCAAATGCAATGCCTGGTGCTAGCCAAAATTTGCTCCATATTGCGTAAGTTAATCCAATTGCACCTGTACCTAGCAAAGCGGGAATTAGAATCCCACGTCGAAATCGCTTTTCAAGTGGAACAACAATAATACTTCCTACAAGACCGCCTACTCCAATTAAGGTATAATTAAATCCACTTTGTTCAGAAGTTAAATGTAATGTTGAAAGCAGATAATACATTAATGCTCCTAGTATAGCACTAGCACCAAAGTTGCCCACCATTGCTTGAAGAGATAAAGCGAGATTAAGACGGTCATTCATTAACCATTTAAAACCTTCCTTCATTTCTCTCCCTATTTTCTGGAATAGATTTCCTGATCCATCTACAGATTTAGTTTTTTTAAATTTTGGTAACATTAATACAGCAATTAAAGTAGCTATATAAGAGAGAACATTTATCCAGAGTGCATTAAAACCTCCTATAATAGCAATAATAATACCTGCTAAGGCAGGACCTACTAAGCTAGCAATCTGAAGAACCATTTGATAAGCGGAATTGGCCCTGGTTAACGATTGACCTGCAATCTGTGGAATTACTGTAACTGTTGCTACATCAAATAGCATGGATAGTACTGCTAAAATAAAAGAAACAACGTATAAATGCCAGAGTTGGAGTAACCCTAAAATATGGAGAACAGGAATTGTTGTTACAAAGAAAACACATAATAGGTCCGAAATCCACATTAATTTTCGTCTATCCCAACGATCTACTATTACTCCTACTATAGGACCAAATAAAACAATAGGTAACACACTTATGGCAAAAAGTGAACTCATAATTACTGCTGAACCAGTTAACTTATATGCAATCCAAGGAAGAGAAAAGGTATATAGGGAATCACCAATTCTTGAAATAAGTAAACCACATACAAAAATTATGTAAGAGCTTGGCAATTGTGTAATCGTTGACATAGGTTCTTTACTTGTTTTCTTTATTTTTATCATTGAGTAAAAATTATTCTCCTTTTTTAATGTCAATTTTATAAACCTCCATTATAATATGGTTGATTTTATTTCCCATTAATAAGTAGTAATTAGTACATCATAAAAAGACCATAGGCTAAATAATAGTAAAATTAAGCCAGATGTTTTGTTTATAATTATTAAAGAATATGCATTTATTCGATTCTTTAATAAGCTAACAAGAATACTAAGAAATAACCACCATAGTATTGAACCTAAAAAAACTCCTAATACTAATATTAATTTTGCCATTAAGTCAATATCTGAATTAGCTATTCCAAACCCTGAAAAGAGAGCAATAAAAGACAAAATTGTTACGGGGTTAGTTATTGTTAAAAAGAAAGTAGATATATATGCCTTAATATTTTGTTCATTTTTACTTTTAGTAGGTGTATTTGAGGGTTTTGATTTATAAGTTTTAACACCCAAATAACCTAAAAAAAATTCCGCCGATGAGTTGAAACCACGATTGTTGATTAATCAAATAATTAGTTATCACTGTTAAGCTTAGACACGCAATTAAACCATATAAACCATCCGCTGTCGCAGCACCTAAACCTGACATAAATCCAATGAATCTCCCATTCTCAAGCGTTCTACGAATACATAAAATTCCGATAGGTCCTACAGGAGCTGCAATACTAAAACCAATGATAAGACCTTTGAGTAAGAATTCACTTGTCATTTTCTCCTACCTCATCAATAAAAAACTTATCTTTTTGCAAAGGAATTTTAAATGTTTCTTTCGTTGTATCCATCACTATTGTTGTTTTTGTTCGAAGTACTCCCTGCAGACTTTTAATCTCATAGCTAATCACTCTGTCTAAATCCTTGGTATTACGACAACGAATTTTCAATAAATAATCATCATCCCCCGCAATATGATGGCATTCTTGTACCTCCTCCAAATTAGTAATAAGATGTAAGAATTCTTCTCTATATTTTGGTTTTTCTAATGAGACTGATACAAAAGCTGTACACTCTGTTCCTACATTTTCTCCATCTATCTTGGCTCCAATCTCTTTAATTACTCCATTACTAATCAAACGATTGACACGATCAGCAACTGCTGGTGAAGATAATCCAATGTGAGATGCCAATTCAGCCCAAGTAACTCTACCATTATTCATTATTGATTTCACAATTTTATAATCGTAAGAATCCAAGTGAATCAACCTTTCTTTATAAACTTTTAATCATTTTAATACTTATTTAACAAAGAGACAAGCAGTATTTTCCTTAATAATGAAAAATATTATATATATTAAAAACAGTCTCAGAAATGGAGGTTTTTGAGACTGTTTTTTATTTCTCATTTGATCTGAGAAGAATACTATATTATCAGTCTCAAAACTTGTCTTAAAATCTTCGTGGATTAGAACATCTAGATCTGTCTCTTCTTTAACTTCTCATCTTGCTGCATCAATCTCAGTTTCGCTTTCCTCTATGTGTCCTTTTGTAAAGCCCCAGTGACCATTAGCTTTACTTTTTACAATTAGATACCTAGTGTCTGGTTTGTCTTGATATACAATCACTCCACATGATTTTTCTTTTTGCATTGTTCTATAACCACCTCCAAATTGACATAACTCCCGTTAGCGGAAGTTAATATATGTAATTTACCTACAAAAATTATCACTGTCAGACTGGAATTATGCCTTCCAACTCAGTAATTTCCTCACTAATTAACTGTTCTATTTTTTTTATAAAATCATCAATTTGATTAAGTTCCGTAAGAATAAACAGATTTGAACGCATCCAATAAGGCTTTGATTGTTTATTGTCAGTTACTACCTCTATACCTACAATTCCTCTTTTATCATGTAAGAAGAATCTCATGGATAAGAAATGAGTTACATTGTCTATATCCTTACCTGAAACCCATTGAAACTCATGTAGTTTAAAAGTGGAAAACTTGATTATTCCCTCTTTTAAATCTTCGAGTTCTTCATTGGTGGTATATATGTTAATGCTCGCAGTGCCATAAAATCCAGTAAAGTCAAAATTCAATCCAAAAAAATCGGTATCTTCCCATATCTTTTTTATTTTTATATTCGGTTCAGGCATTGTGGTCTATCCTCCCATAAATTGCACTTTCCACTTGAGAATATTATAACAAGTTTTCCTTAACAAAAGGCCTCTATTAGATAAGTAAAAACCAATGTATATTCCATACACGTAAGGTTAACATAACGTCCTATTATCGGGATTCAATGTATTTAGAAGACTATTAAAAGTCCTCCAGATTGTTTAACTGGGGGACTTTCGTGTTCACATAATTCTCATTAACGGAAGTTAATTATATTTTTCTACGTACTAAATAAAAAGCTAACGACCCCATAATAACAGGCGCGACGAAATAAAAAAAACTTGAAAAAGAAAAAGTAAAAGTAAAAAGAAATAGTGTAAGTGTATAGATAGCTGATAGTCCTATAAATACAGGAATTCCAAATTGTAATTCTCTACATCGTTTGATTTTCCTGTATAAGACTTCCCCAATTAGACAAGCTATAAGAGCTGGTATACTGCCATAAATGACGATCATTTTAATGAATCCAAATAAAACGGTCGGGTGAATATAGCTAGGATTAAAAATATATGAAATCAAGAACCATCCGAAAATAAAAGCAAATAGACTTGCAGCATAACTAATTACAAATTTTATCAACGTAATCACCCTCACAATTTCCTAATATTATCTTCATTGTATCATTATATAAGATAGATAAAATGTGAAATAAATGTAGTGTACATGTGAGTTTGACATAACGTCCTATTATCGGGATTCAATGTATTTAGAAGACTATTAAAAGTCCTCCAGATTGTTTAACTGGGGGACTTTTGTGTTCACATAATTCTTGTTAGCGGAAGTTTTTTTATCTAGGCTCAGTTAACGTTTAATGTTGATTTTCATGTTAAGATTGAAGTATGTAACAACATGTCGCTACAAAAAGAACGGAGGAAATACGGTGAAAATGCATCTTCAAGAAAGTTTATATGTTGAGTTGAAAAATGCAATTCGTTGTCATTATAACGAACTTATAACTAGGTGCGGTGTTGACACAATATATGGGTACTCCATATTAACAGACGATTGTGTCAATAGCATTGGACCAGTGGCTAATAAAGAAAGACTGATCAAAGTTAATAAATCGGACCCTTTATACAATTATTATAGATATGGAGCTGTTGAGTGGAGCGAATGGGACAATTTCGGAATGTTTGATGAAGTGAACAAAATTATTAAGAAATATCATGAAACCGTCGAAGATGACTTTAACATGCGAGTAAATACACTGTTGAATGAATCGTTAAATGTGTTAATGGAACTTGAATCAGAAGGATTGTTTGGAGACAGAAATGATAATCGATTTATTGTCATTTGTGTAACTGATTCATCGAACGAAATCATGATTGAATCAGCTCGATTGCTTAATACATTAAAGATATACGAAGAATATGCTTCAGAATTTGCATAAGAATGAATATAAGTAAAACTGTTCTCTATAAGAGGCGGTTTTCTTTTGTTCGAAAGTCAACAATTAATATTAACAGAGCCTTTATCTAAAAATACAGCCCTTACTATACATTTTTATTCATAACTTTAGAGGAGTTTTTTGCTACAAAATATCCTGTCATTCCAGATATAAAGCTCGGTGGTAAACTCCAAAAAAAGAATCCCCATTTCTTTGTAATTACTGACAGAATGAGAAAAAAAACAGGAAGTCCTATCATGACCATGAGGGGAATTTTTTGATATTTGTTTAAATGGGTACGGAAACGATTCTGGGTATGAGGGGCCACTCTAGGATTTAATTACAAATTAAAAAAGAACTTTATTCAAGTTCTTTTAATCTACAATACAGAACCTAGACACTCATGTATGGTGAGGCCTAATAGAATGAATAATCCCCAAGACGAAAGTCGTATAATTTTATAGTTATTGTAGTAGGCCTTACCAAACATCACCATCAAGCTAAGAAAGGCAAATACCCCAAAAGGAAAAAATGAGCTTTCTTGTAATAAAAAACAAATCCGTAATACTAGGAGATTCCTTTTCAATGGCTATATTGAGAAATACTTGTATAAGACAGTATTTAAATTTAAGTATGATACGATTATAGTAAGGGGGGAAGCTATATGAACGGTCTACAAGAAAAAACATCTGAATTATTAAAAGAGAAAAAAAAGCCAATCACTGTAGTTTTAAAGAGTGGGGTTAGGATAACCGGGCAGATTCTTGCAATGGACAAATTTACGATTCTTATGATGGTTCGTGGTAAACAGCAACTCGTTTACAAACAAGCAGTTTCAACCATTACTACATAATACATATGAGAATGATTCGACCATTTCTTAACATTTTCTCAACATTACATTATACATATATACGATATAATGATAATAAGTAATTCTCTTTATCTTACTTCTATATATTTGTTCTTTCCTGTTGCAGAACCCTTATCATAAGGATTCTATTTTTTTGTTCCAAAAGGTATGAAAATAATTTTAGGTTTATACCGAAAACAAAACACACCTTTTGGTACACATTAGCTATAAGAATTTAATGATTAATTTTACAAATTATAAAAAGTCATGAACTTAGTTTTACTTTCTATCATATACAAGTAGTTAGGGGGCAATATCATAGGATAAAGATTGTTCCAAATATTCACCCAGAACTTTCTGATAAGTTAAAAAATCTAACAACAAAACGTTTAAAATATGATAAAATACAATTACATTTGAAAAAGAGTAGTGGGTTCAAGTTGTTATTTACATGAACTCCAAAGAAAAAAGCCAAATTCTGTATAGATTTGGCTTTTTTCTTTTTACGCATTTGTAGCTAAAAATAGCATGGTCTTTAAATCCTTGTTAGGGGCAAGAATTTAAAGAAGAGTTTAGCTTAATTATGATTTTACATAAATTACATATTATAGTAAATTGATATTATTTGTACTAAATATTGTAAAAATTCAGGAATTTAATCCTTATATTATTTATGCGCAAAGTCATAATTAGTGAGTTTTACAAATGAACCGTCCTAAAAAGCGAACGAGCGTTTACAAAGGTATACCTTTATAAACCATTAAAGAACATCTATGAAACATTGAAACATCAAGTTCATAAAGGTGGATAGAAATGTTTTATAAACGTTTATACTTAACGAATACCTTTATAAACAAAAATGATATAATTGTGGTAACAAATGTAAGGAGAATATCAAACATGGCAAATATTTATGGATATATACGTGTAAGTACAAAAGATCAAAATGAACAGCGTCAATTACATAAGATGATGGAACGAGGAGTAGAAGTTCGGCGTATTTTTGTTGATAAAGCAAGTGGGCGACATTTTGATCGTCCTCAGTATCAATTATTACGAAAAATATTGAGTATAGGTGATGTTGTTTACATAGATGCCTTAGATCGTATGGGACGTAATTATGATGAAGTAATTGCAGAGTGGAAATTTATAACAAGAGAATTAAAAGCAGATATTGTTGTTTTAGAAAGTGAAACGCTGTTTGATAGTCGTAAATTCCGTGAGATGGGTGACATGGGGCGATTAATGGAAGATCAATTTTTATCGTTGTTGTCTTATGTTGCAGATCAAGAACGAAAAAAAATTCATCAGAGACAAGCGGAAGGAATTGCGGTAGCTAAATCTCAAGGAAAACATTTAGGCCGTCCTCAGGTGAACCTTTCGACTCTAAGTAAACAACAAATAAATATAATAGAAGAAACTTATTCAAACTGGAAGAGTAGAGAAATAACGGCTGTTATGTTTATGGAAATGTTAGAACTAAGGAAAAACACGTTTTATAAAATAATGAAGGAATATGAAGAAGGAAAGTAGCATCGTTCCTATAATAAATGCTACTTTGCCCCTAGTTGTAAGAACGCTGGTACTAACCCATATAAAATGAAACAAAAAGCTAATTTTCTGTAAGCAAAGGAAATTGGCGCTTTTTACTTTAGACTCCTATTATAGGTATTAGACAAGTTTGAATTTGTTAGCGATAGGATAAGGCTTGTTTCCCTAATGCATCCCAAGATTGAATGAAAGTTTCTTGATTCACCTTATGCGCTTTTTTTCCACTTAAAGGATCATTAATATAAATGTACCCATCCTCAAAACCTATGAGTACAACAGCGTGTAAATCCAGAGGAGCTGTGATTTGTTTGTTCCCATGTTTCCAAGATTCCCATCTATCCGGAACTTTGTAATCTCCTGTCGTCCAAACCACTACAGGTTTACCTATTTTAATTTGAGCTAATACATCATTAAAATTTTTTCCTGTTAAGTTCACGGTACGATTGGGAAGATACTGTTCCATCAATTCTTGTAGCGGTTGGACGTAGACAGCATATCCCTTATTTTTCCCCGTTATATCTCCAACGAATCCTTCTTTAGGATCTCCCCATCGAATGATATCCCCGCCTTTACTCATAGACAGTGGGTCATTATCTTTTTTGATACCGTTAGCTAACTGCATTTTATTAACTTTATTACCAGCGTACTGTAATACCATCGCTAAGCTCGTAACTTCGCAACCGTATTTCAGTTCAGGTTTTTGTAGTATAAATGGCACATCTAAAATGACCTTTTCTTGGACCGTAGGAGCTGGGGATTGTTGTGGTTCGTTTTGAGATGTTGGATGTTTCACATTTTTTGTTAATCCGGTATCTTCATGTCCAACATTAGACCCATGTTTTTCAACTGGAGATTGTTTGGCAGAGCAACCTGCTAAAATTGAAAATAGGACATACAGAGTTAGAAATCTTTTCACATCATTCACCTTCTTTAGGAAGTTCAATATATGTCATAATATCTCATTAAATATCGTTTTTTATTTAGTGTGTTCTTTAATTCCCTGTAAAAATACTCAATATTTATGTGACCGATATTGGTATACAACTCAGATGCGTGTAAAAATGGGTCGTATACAATATTTAATGAATAACAACTTACTCATGTCATTTCAAATGTTTTTATTAAAAATAAGTACTAGAGGTGTTTTAATGGGAAAGGAAATGTTACAAAAATATTGGTTTTTGGTAAAGAGATTATAATTGTTTTTTATGAATTTGGAAAATTTTTCAGATGTGGTGGTTCATTCACCGAATCTTTCATATACCCCTGTAAAGTACTTTCTTTAAATGAAACATAAAAAGTCTCAAAAATCTTTGTTTTTGAGACTGAATAGGTGCGTCGCTTACACTGTACCTTCTTTTGACATCAAAAATAAAAAGCACTCCATTAAACAGAAGCACTTAAAAAGTTTCTGAGAGTGAACGAAATAAGTAAAATTCTCTTTTTCATTGTCACCCCTTATGTTTGAACAGATTTTTCTGTGCTAACAGATCGTTGTTTCTTCATGAACATAAGTAACATAAATACAGCTATTATCGAACGATAAATATGAAATGACGCTGTTAATTCACACCTAGATGCAAAACCTTTCCCTTGAAATACAGGCGTAATTTCAAGCTCTGGTATATCAATAATATGCATATATTCTCCAACAACTCCGACAACCATTCCTTTTGTTGACCACGCAAATCCTGTTACGATTCCAGTACTAGCTGCATCCCCTGTTCCAATTTGTGAATGCCATCTCCATTGATTGATTTTAACTTTTTTCAGATTTTTTTTAATTACAGAATGAATCTCTTGCAACTTTTTTACTATCTCTCCAATGCTATCGAGCTGTGCCATTACTTTATTTTCAATACCGCCTTCTTCTGCCTTTTCAATTTTTTGTCCAGTCTTTTTTTTCTGTTTTTCCATTCTTTCTAACACATCAAACGTATATTTAATGTTCCATATTTTCACTTGTAGTAAACACTGTTTTTCCATTTCTGAATATAAAAAAGTAACTTTCAAGGATATTTTTAAAAACAATATAAACAAAATAACCAATAGAACAATCCCAATTCCGATTACAATCCACTTCATACATATCATCCTTTCATTCCATATCCATTATTGACATGTACAAGGAATATTATACGAATTCAGAAAATTGCGTATCGGTGTATTCTTCCAATCGAAGAGTATGGCGTTTTATATTAAAATTTTTCTATTGTATCATTAAGATACTTAGGTAAATAGCATGGTTAAAATGATACTTGTTACAATGAACAAAAAACTGCACGAGTTTTGAAATGCCCCCACAAACAAAAACACCTCCATATATTCGTATCTAATTAAATACGATATAAGAGGTATTTTTTTGCTTGTCCTATTCTATTGGAGCACTCTTTATATTGCGCTACTTCAATTAGGTTGCTTTATATTTATGAATTAACAGTATGCTAATGATAATACTTACATTATCCTGTTATTGATTATTATTTTCTTGAATTTGTTCAGAAGGTTCTTCAGTTGGATCTGGCTCATCCTCATCAACGCCATTGCAACCACACAAAAAACCTACTGATAAAATAGTAGACATAAGAGCAAGTAAATATTTTCTTTTCTTCACGTGATTATCGCTCCTTTCAGGTAAATATTTATGCTATTATCATCTACTTTTAAAAAAAGAATATGCTGAAGTTTTTTCAGCATTTTTTTCCTGTATATCAAATTAGAATCAAATCTAATTATTAAAAAACTGGAATCACTTAGATATCTGTAAGTTTAATGCAAAATATGAAATAAGGTTAACAGTCCTAATTACCCTGTATACGAAATTGTTTTTTTTCAAATACTTGAAGCAAAACACCTTTCAATAGGAGTGAAAAAAGTGATAAGAAACAAAAGTACAGTGATTCACCTATTTTTATTATTGGTTGTTACCGTGGTTTTTATATGGTCTGTTATTAATCCTGCAAGATACTCAACATGGGCAGCGGAGGCTATTCCAGCTGTTCTCGGTCTAATCATTATAATTGCAAGGTACAATAAGTTTCGCCTCACCACTCTCTCCTATATGATTATTGCAATATTAGCCATTATAATGTTTGTCGGCGGTCATTACACATACTCAAAGGTTCCTCTTTTTAATTGGATAAAAGATATTTTTGATTTAAATCGAAATCACTACGATCGATTTGGACATTTGATAAAAGGCTTGTTTACAATTGTGATAAGAGAAATATTATTGCGGAAAACTCAACTAACCAAAGGTCCTTGGTTAGTTACGATTAGTATAAGCATTTCGCTTGCTGTTGCTGCATTATACGAAATCATCGAATGGTTAGCTTTTAAAATAGCAAAGGGAGGAAAAGCAGCAAAAGACTTTTTAGGTATGCAAGGCGATATATGGGATGCACAATGGGATATGTCACTTGCCTTAGTGGGTTCGATTCTTGCGTTACTCACCCTTTCAGCATTACATAACCGGCTGTTAAAAAAGAATTAATAAAAGAGTAAGTGTAGAGGAGTCTGTGTAGTATTTTCATGTATTAATACAAACAGAAGATAGTGATTTCATGGATGGAATTATAGAAAAAGTAAATGAGCAGTAACGATGCTGGTACCAGAGGAAATGGAAGTGTAAGAGCAGGACGAAGCACTCCCACTCCGAACTTTTCTAAGATTATTTTTATATCCTTATTACTATCCTTACTATTATCTTTAAAGTCTTTTCCCCCGCCCTAACAGGCAGTAGACTCTCACCTAAATGTTCAGAGAAATCAAAGAAGAAAGATGAGGGTCACTGCTCCTATTTGTGGTGAATGCCAACAGGGGCGAATCCCCACTGTTGACAGTTTCACTTTATTCACGAGACATCTACTTTTTTACTGGTAAAGAAAAAGTTTCTTCCCTATTCATCTCGGTATGGATAAAAATAAACTGCTTAATCACTTCATTTAAATCCATCGCTGCTTTTGTAGGAATCTGATGCTTTGTGTTATCAATAAATTTCAATTCATTATATGGCAATTTTTCATGCAGTAATTTCGCATGACCAAAAAATGTTTTATCTTTCTTACCATAAACTAACAAAACCGGAAGCTGAATATTTCTAAGTTGACTGGTACAATTATAATGCAAACTGTAACGATAATACTGCTCAAAATTTTCGGCATTTCCTTTTCGAGCTTCTTTAAACATCTTTCTGAACAATTTATGTGTGTTTGAATTGCCCCATGAAATAGACAATGCTAGAAATGAAACTGCCCCTGCTTTCGCCAGCTTAACACCTAGTGAAATCTTATTCTTTAGATATCCATCCCTCACTTCTGACATTCCACCGATTAGAATCCCACCTAATGTCCTTTCCACGTAAGTTAACAAAAATTCTAATGCGACAGAGCTTCCAGTCGAATATCCGCACATGAACGCTTTTTCGACTTTTAAATGATCCAATAAACGTCTAATATCTTCTGCAATCAGTGGATAGGTTATCGGTTGTTTTGAATACTGACTCCTTCCATGTCCTCTAATATCAAAAGTAATCACTTTAAACTTTTGGGATAATTCCTCTATTTGGTACTCAAAATTCATACAAGTGAGTACAGGAGGATGAATAAAAACAATAGGAACTCCCTCTCCCTTAACGGTATAATACAGACTACTACCGTCCACGTTCAACATTGGCATGTATGTAATCACCTCAACAATCTGAAATCATTCCCAACTCTTCTCTAAAGAAAAAAGTAACTTTCAAAATAATGATGCATAACTTTTCATTTTGTTTTCATTTCCCTTTTTAAATTTTTGATAAAACTATTTTGCATATTTTCATTAAAAATATTTAGGGAATCTTAGGGATTTTAGTAAGAAAAATCAAGAAGTATTAGTATAAGTTGGCATCATAAATTTCTATAAAACATTGCAACATAAATCATGTGAAATTGAACTTAGTGTTTCTTTTTCCTAATTATTTTTACAGGGGGCAAAAAATGAATATCCTTAACTTCTTGATGTCATTATTCAATTCTGGAAGAAGAACTCAGCAAATGTTTAATTTATTTAGAAATAGACGGAATAATAATAGAGGATGGATTTGGGTTTCTTTACTAGGATTAGGAACAGTTTTTAGTGTAGTAGCAACGCGTAATTCAAATATGATGAAACCTATCCAACGTTTGTTCCAAGGTGTTCAAAATACGACAAGAACATTTATTCCATCCAAAGTAAACTTGGCAAATATGGAATTTGCCAATGAAATTATGCCTAACAGTCAAAAGAAACAAGGTCATCAAAACTAATAACTATCGTAAATAATAAAAAAACTCGTTTTTTCGTCACGAGTTTTTTATTATTTTTAATGACTCTATAGCTGTGTCGAATAGTTTTTCCTTTTTTTGTTACAACTTCACTTCGTTCTTAATAACCAAATAACATAGTTTATTCTGTACGGTTTGTTTAGTATTTTTAAACTCTTAGTCAATGTATTCATTCTATAAAGATACCCAAAAATTAGAAATCATAATTTTGGTAGAAAATAGCTATTCTAAATAGTGAATCCGTGATTATAAGGAGGAATTTAACTATGACAGTAATTACTAAGCTTAAACAAACTATTTCTGGATTAAAAAGTGCTCAAGCAAGTTTAGAAGGATTTGTTCTTGATACTGACAATCAGCCAGCAAAACAACTGTATCAAAATGCAGCTCAGCAAACACAGACAATTATTGATTCTTTAGAACCACGTGTTCAGGAGGTTCAACAAGAGGAACCTCAGTATAATCAATAAACTGCAGTAATCTTCAGATCTTTGGCAGAGGCCGGATCATGGCTAGATTTATATATTTAGAAAGTATATATACTTTTTTAGACTAATTGAAAAGAGATGATTTAATTGCATCCTTTTTCTTTAGGTAACAAATCAACAAATAACAAATTTTTCGTATCTTATATAACAGTAAGCAACCCCCAATTTCTTTTTGTTAGCTATTATTAACATCCAAAATGCCGACTTGTTCCACATTTAAATGAGTCAGATACCTTATTATATAGAAGTTTTTTACTTATAGCGCTTGCTTTTCACAAAGCACTTTTATAAAGTACTTTGTTCTATTTGTAGAATAGGCATTTTTATTTCTCTTTACATATTTTTCTAAAGTTGACACACACACTCTCTAAGCCGGTTGAACTAGCGATGTCACTCTTTTAAAGACTAGGAAAACAATTAATTTGCCGGTCAAGCTCATGAACCCCACAGGCAGACATCTCATAAAGTTGACGGTCAAACTAAAAAGAAAAATTTTGTATATTTTGTAAACATCTGCACATATTATCCTTAAGCCGCTTGGGCTGCGGTTGTATTTTATTCAAACTGGCAATCTTCGCTTTACCCGGCAGACAACTTAAAACGTTGTCTGCCAAATCATTAATGTTTTTGTATAAAAAAGCAGTAAAATAAATAACCGGTTCCTTAACGTACAGGGAACCGGTTAATTTGTGTCTAAAATGTGTCTAAACGTACAATTTTCTTTTTTTGATATGGTGACCCCATGCCCATCAACTTAAGAAAACAGGTCACCCCCAAAACGATAAATAAGCTTTTTCGTTACAAGAAAGCCTAAAAATTTCGTTCTGGGGTGTAATAAAACCCTAGCTTGATAGAGATGTATGGTGACCCCTATTTTTAAAAATTAGCATACAAATGATCTACATATCAAAGATGAATTGTTTTGTAAATCATTAATGTGAGTCTAAATTGTAATTTAGCTTACTCAAGGTTTCAGATTTTAAAGTATTTAGCATCAAGAAGTATGTATCCTATGAAAGTTAAGAGAAGAACAAGAGTAAAAAAGATTGTTTTTTGCTTTTTACTTCTATTTTTAAACCATCCCCATCTTTTGCTCTCGTCTTCTAACCAAAAGTAATCAACCACAAGAAATAACAGAATGATTAAGAAATAGAAAAAGATTTTCAGTATAATCATCTCCTTTTTATTTTATTTTATAGGAAGTAACAAAATGTTACATTAAGAATATTCTATTCATGTTAGGATTACATAACACCACTTATCAGCAGTCAATCTATCTAGAAAAAGACCCCTTCAGTTTATTTGGCTAAAGGGGTTTGCTATTCACATAATTCTTGAAAGCGGAAGTACATACAGGTATTCTATTTAACTATTATCCTTCGGTAGCCAACCATACAGCACGATCGCTACACCATCGATTATGTAAGAAAATCAGTTCTTACATGTGAGTTCAACAAAGTATCACCCACTATAAATTTCAAAGCAGAAATATCCAAAAGGCAAATATTCTTCTTTTAATTCCATTTCCGATTTTACAATTCCCATCATTTTAGGTAGAAGTTCTCTTAAAGATTCCTTGTATTTTTCAAGAGCATTTTTATAAGAATTTATATCGTCATTTTGACATAAAGGATATAATATTGCTCCTAATCCCAAATCATTAAGTGTTCTCGGGATGTCTTCGACATTAAGACATTCTATAATGTGCTTTTCTTGAACTTTCTCATCAAACCAGTCTCTGCATTCTATATAAAACATATATTCTTCGAACTCGATCTTCTTATTCAATTGTTCATTAATATAGAATGGTGTAATTCTAATGTAATCGGTCGTTGAATTGGAACTAATAATTTCTTCTATTATGCCCTTTAACTCTGTAATAGTCGGATAATATCTATATTTTCCGTTATAGTAAACAGTGTTATTGTAAATTATTTCGTTGATCTTTCCTCTGTTTTTCTTTAACATAGCTCTACACCTACCTTTCAGTCCAATTAACTACATATATTTTATCATTGCTTCTTCTACTAATACGCCCTTTAATTGAACAAGAAACAATGCATATTCTATTCATGTAAGGTTAACACAACGTCTCATTATCGGTATAGAACATACATGAAAAAACTGTAAAAACTATTACTAAATCAAATCACGATCTCCATTAACAAACTTTGTAGTTTCGTTCCCGTATAATACTTTCTTTGGATTTATAACTATAATTAAAACCGCAACTATTAAATAAAAAATTGCATTATACATAATTAATTCAATTAATTGTCCATTTATTATGCCTATAAAAAAATTAAAGAGAAAGTGGATGATCATTGGAATAATTAAATTTCGATTTAAATTATAAAATGTTGTCATGACAATTGTAGTAGATATAATTGCAATCATAAAAAACAAAATATATTTGATTAAATTACTGCCTGTAAAACCTGTAGTAAACCATATAGGTAAATGCCACATTCCCCACCAAAAACCAATAATTATTGAAGATTTTAATGGCGAATATTTTTTTTGAAGCTCCATTAGTGCAAAACCTCTCCACCCTAATTCTTCTCCTAGTGGTCCGGACACAATAGTTTTAATAAAGTAATAAATTAACACACCCCATGTAGTTCTATTAAAAATCGAGTTTGCTTCACTGTTAATCGACACGAGAAACAACATTGTCAAAAATATAATTATTTGAATCATACTTACAGTAAGAACTATAGGGAAACTAAGTTTATTTTTAAATCTATCTTTTACGAATCGAATAAAACTCTGTTCAGGATAGAGTTTTTTAAATAGCAATACAAAAGCAAAAGTGGAAGACCAAGCTGATATACAAAGCATTACATCAAAAATCCACACTGGAAAATTTAATAACTTTATGACTCCTACAAGAAGAAACAGTGGCCAAAAAATAATGTTGGTTAATAATATAAAACTTACCACTGGTTTTTTCAGTTTTTTATCTCCATTCACATACAATCCCACCTTAAGTTAAATTTTTAAAATATAATAATGTACCTATTCAGTACATCATTATAATAACGCTGAATTTTCTTTCTATTCTAGCTATATTTTTTTCAAAATATTACTAGTCAATTAATATAATACATTTTTAACTGCTTATAACGGGATTTATGTTAATAATACCTTATGATGTGGTAAAATTTAGGTGTTCTATTAATGTGAATATACATGAAGTTTAGAAAAGAAAGAGGAGGATTTTTATGGTCGATAATTATATAAATGAAAAAGATCATCTTTTTTATAAAAAACGTTTTTATAATGTTTTAGCCTCAATTCCTTTTGTAGTTATCACTCTGATAGTAACCTATTTATCAAATTTGGGATTAACTTTTTTTGTAACCTTAACTGGAATTTCAGTAATAACTTTATTAATTCAGTTCATTTATTATTATTCAAATTGGAAAAAATGAAATCAAAAAACAGGTAAACAATATAAATTAAACTACGGATAACGTGAATTATGTAAATGAGCTGTCCATATGGGAAGCTCATTATTTTTTTGCTTAGACCACATGTTTTCCCTTACAACATTTTCATTCGCAACATTTATTGTATTAAAATCCGGTGTTGAGTTTCTTTGTCCATCCCCTCGAAATGGGGGAATAGCAAGCGGATTATTAAAAAATCCTTATAAACAAAGGATTTTAACGTCTTTTAAAAATGATTATGTCAAAACATATACATTTCAATTGAAATATTTCAAATAATTATAAGTTGTATTTTTGAAATGAAAAATTCTAGATTTATAGCTATGTCATAAGGTCTACCTTTTGACATGATGTATAAATTTAGCTAATTCCCCCATCTCGGGGATTTGGGCAAAAATACCTGAGTACAATGAAAAGAATAAAACCAAAAGCTAAAGGCTTATCGTTTGATTCTTTTGATTTAATTTCTTGCCCCTTATCTTTCATCTCCATACTGATACCACACCTTTTTTTATTTTACTCTCCTACTTCTTTTTCCTTTTTAATAAACCTTTTAATTAAGTCTTCACCTTTGTATTTAGGGTCTAACTTAATCTCACCTTTATATTCAATTACCTTCACCTTATCCATGACAGTTATACTGTCATACAACTCTTGCTTTACCCATAACTTTTTAACTTTATCATCAACAATCAATTCTAAAGTAGGGTGTTCAAGGATAAGATACTCGGTCTCAACATGCCTCCCAAGAACAGGTGCTTCTATTGGCTTACCTTTCGCAACTAGTTCATCGTTTTGATACCACTCTATTACTGACAAGACTATACAAAACAATACAAAACAACCAAAGTATATCCAATTTTTCTTTCTTTTCTTTTTCTTATATGCTTCCAGTTCTACAATATACGCTTCCAATTCATACTCTGTGTACCCCTTAACGTCTGTAGTCAAATAATAGGTTTTTCCAAACTTTTCACTTGTAAATGCTACATAGTCGTTTAAATACTCTGGGTCTTTCTCATAGTTTATAAATTTCTTTTCATCCATACTGCTACCCCTATCTGTCTTCTAGTATACCTACCCCTATTGTTATAAGAAACAAGACAAAGAGTATTAATAGTACTGTCTGTATCCTAAGACTGAATTTATTCTTAGAGCCTTCTAACACGCCCCACAGTATAAGTGGAGAGAGAAGAATACCAAGGAGAATAACAACAAACTTGTTAGTCTCCTTTTCTTTTGGTTTCGCTTCTTCCACTATACGTTCTACCCTGTTTGGTGCTTTTTCTAATGAAGTTGGAGTTTTCTTTTTCTTACGTCTATGATTCACTTCGCATACCCCCATTATGATAAGAGATGCACTGGCATTATAATTATATTCCATATTGTATTGTAGTGTATCGTCTAATAGGCCACCATATCCAAAAAAGAAAATTGTACGTTTAGACACAATTTGGACACATTTTAACTGATACACTGTACGTTAAGCGCAAAGTTTGCTACCAAAAAACTAGCCTTTTGAAAAAAAGCTCCCAATATTAGCGGATCTTTTTTTAGTGAGTTAGTCTTAGATAAAGAAATTGTACTTCTTTATCTGTTACAGATAAACTAATTGATTTCTGCACTACAGCATTTATTGATATTATTAATAGAACAAACATGAATATCAAAAACCATTTTGGAATATCATTTTTCTTTTTTATGAAAGATATTAAGAGAATTAAAAGTAATATAACCAGATATGTTATTGATACATACAATTCTAAATTTTGTTGGCTTAATTTGTTAACGGCATTTCGAAAATCTTCTAAGTTCAACTCATTTTCCTTATTTTCCTTTATTATTGAATTAGAACTTTTATAACCAATTTTCCACGTATAATTGTTGTTTTCTTTATCTACAATATAATAATAATTACGCACTTCTTTTTTTGTAATAATTTCTCCATTTGCTAAAGTGTTTGAACTAGGAACCAATATACCTATAAGGCATAGCACAATAATTAATTTACTCTTCATATTTTAGTCTCCGACATTTAATGTATTTTCATATTCTTTTATTACTTTGTAAAAAGTATTTTTCTTCAAGTCTAGTACCTCCATGAATTGAACCCCAGTTATTTCTCTATTTTTCCACTTCGGATAAGTTTCTTCTATTAGAAGTAATTGCTTTGAGCTTAATGTTGAAAGGTTAAACTGAGGACGTCCTAAATGCTTCCCTTGAGATTTTGCTACTGCAATCCCTTCCGCTTGTCGCTTATGAATCTTTTTACGCTCTTGATCTGCAACATAGGAAAGCAAAGATAAAAATTGATCTTCCATCAACCGACCCATGTCACCCATTTCACGAAACTTACGGCTATCGAATAAAGTTTCATTTTCTAAAACAACAATATCAGCTTGTAATTCTCTTGTTATGTATTTCCACTCTGAAATTACTTCATCATAATTACGTCCCATACGATCTAAAGTATCTATATAAACCATATCACCTTTACTTAATATTTTTCGTAATAATTGATACTGAGGGCGATCAAAATGTCGTCCACTTGCTTTATCGACAAAAATACGCCGAGCTTCCACTCCTCGTCCCATCATCTTATGTAATTGACGTTGTTCATTTTGATCTTTTGTACTTCCACGTTTATATCCATAAATATTTGCCACGTTTGAGACCCTCCTTACATTTGTTACCACAATTATACCACTTCCGTTTATAAAGATATTTACTAAAAATAAACGTTTATAAAAGAATTCCATTTACCTTTACAAACAACCTGATATGATCTAAAGGATATACATTTTCTAATGAAAATACAAAAGATTTGGTACAGAAAGAGTGTATTCAAAAAATCAACTATGTAAATAAAATTAAGAAGAGTTCTTCTAAAATGCTATACTATATATTGGATAAAAATTCCACATAAATGAGTTTATTACTAATTGAAGGGTGAAGGAGGATCAGTTTGAACAAAAAAATTTTAAATTTTTTAGTATATAGTACTTTGAATGTCTTTATGTATCTAATGGTATATTTCTTTGCCATAAAACCTGCTATTATTACAGCAACAACTGTGGACTATAATAGGATGAAATTTTTAACTCTACTATTTGTACTTATAGTAATTTCAATCCTATATGGCTTTATAATGAAAAAAATTATTCGTCATAATTCCAAACTTTCGCATTCAATTACAAATGAAAGCATACTGTTTACGTTTAGCCATATTTTTACTGCTTTTATTTTCTTGGCTATAATGTTCATTTAACTCATATATAATGTGTGTTATAAGTAAATTTGGTAAGTTTCAAGATAGATTGCTTACCCATAAGTGAGGTTATGTAAACTTTACATGAATAAGATATATAATATAAAAATAACGATTAATTGAGGTGAGAGTATGGAAAATACATATAAAATTCCAAAATTAGAAACAAAGCGTCTTTTATTAAAAAAACTAGATTTTCATGATTTAGATGATTTATTTGAAGTCTATTCGGATCCTCAAACAACTACATATGTACCTCGAGAGGTACACAAAAATAAAGATGAAACTCGTATTTTTTTAGAAAATACGATGGAAACAACTAAGAAAGGTAAGTCTTTCATATGGTCTATTATCTTTAAGGATAATCAGAAAGCTATTGGAACCTGTGGCATCTGGAAATTATCAAACAGTAGCGCTTCTTTAGGAGCTGTTATTCACCCACTGTATTGGGGAAAAGGAGTTATCGTCGAAGCTTTAGAAGAACTAATAAAGTTTGGCTTTCAAGAATTAGATTTAAATCGTATTGAAGGAAGATGTGACATAAGAAATACAGCGTCTGAACGAGTTATGCAAAAGCTAAAAATGACATATGAAGGAACATTGAGACAAAGTGTAATGATCAATGGTATGTATTGCGATTCTAAGGTATATTCTCTTTTAAAACATGAATATGATAACTTTCGATAACGATAATTATGTAAATAAGCTGTCCATATGGACAGCTTATTGTATTTTTTGCTTAGCGTGGGTTTTTTCCAAAATGCTGGCGATACCCCAAATTGCAATTGCCTTGAGGTTTTTGCACCAGAACCGGTCTATCTATAATACTTGATACACCTTTCTTGAAAAGGGATTCTATCATCAAGCAGCACTTCTTCTTGCAGCAATTTTGTTATATTCTCTATTTTTACAATGAATAGTGCGAAGAAGTCTCCCGAATTTGGATATGAAAATAGTCCATAGCCCTTTGGTGACAGTATTTTGTTGGCCTCCTTGATCTTTTCAGGTAAAAATTCATAATTAAATGCTTCTAATTTCTCGAGTTCTTCTTGTGTTGCTAATTCAATTTGATGGGCAAATTCGTAATCAAGAATAAAATTGACAATTTCTTGGTATTGCTCACCTTTATAGTCAACGTATAAAAACTCTTTCGTCGTCAATCCATATTTTAATAGGTCTTCATGTAAGTCATAACTTCCTTGCTCCTTCAAAAACGTTTCCAAATCCTTGCTATCAGGAAATATAATCTGCGCTATCCCTTGATTGGGCATATTAGCTTCCTCCCTTTTATTGAAATAATTCTCCATGCTTGTTAGGAATATATTCCGGGTAGTTTTTACGATAAAATTCATCGATCATCTGAAGCACGGGGTCCCATTCAGGGTATGGCTCACGTTCTCCAAATACCATTTTCGCTTCTGGAGTATTCATCAGAAAATTATCGAATCGAGTAGGTACTGGCAACCCTAGTTGTTTCCTTACATGGATCAAGAATAAGATTTCAATAGGATAAAATCCGAATCCGAAATCACCAAATTCACCTAGCTGTCCGATTTCAGAAGCTAATGTAGAATGATACTGAGACATTATCGAAATTAGATGTTCTATTTCTTCTAATTCACCAGTCGACCGACGTCCCAGCACTTCATCATAAATGTTCAGGTCTTCAGGGATTAAGTCGCATCGTAGTTCAGCTTCCTTAAACTTATTTATCACGGCTAGATGCAATTTTTCATTCGTTCCCATGATGGTTTTATTTTTATACTGCAAGTACAGCTCTAGCAAAAACCAAATATGTCTATCCTCTTCATTGGCATCTATTAAATGTCCACCGAAGTGATGAGCCATAAAATCATATAATATATTTTCTTCTTTCTCCCATCCATACATTGCAAAATGAACTAATGTGAAGACGACTTCGCTAAACGAATATTCCAAGATCATCCCAGGATACCTGATTGTATAGAGATCCTGTCCCATGCACTGGTAAAATAAAACCTTCTGCATGTTTTTTAATCCTTCTGCATTGTTTCCACCGCTGATCAATACATCGTTTTTCCATAGTGACAAGTGATATGAGGAAATTTTATATAGATTTATTAATAGTATGTGATCTTTCTCTGTTTCATTTTGCTCAACGATTTTCTCATTCTCTCTTCTACTAACATTATATTTATCTTTAACATCTTCAAATTTGATTCCATCCACAAAATTTTTGCTATATCTTTTAAAAGCCATTTCTAACTTTTTTTGGTTCATCATTGTATCCTCCCATTTGTATGTTTTCTAATTTCTGTTTCTAAACATAAGTGAGACCCCAGTTTCAACCACTCTTATTTTAACTCAAATGTAAATTATAGTAACTTATTAAATTCACTTTTCTTAATTATTCAGCCTTTTACCTTAAAAAATCGAATGTAAACTAACACCCATTTGTTTACATTCATTTCCCCTCAAACATTGACTTTACCTCAATTCCCTTGATATCCTCAAAATCTGAAAGAAAAGTATACATTCAAAACACTATAAATAAAGAGGATAAGATAGCTGTAAACAAAAAAGAAAAAGCTAAATCTAGATTAGCTTTTTTACATAATTTCCGTCAATGGAAGATAAAATCATTAAATTCGTTTATAATAATTTATAAGCTAAGGAGGTGATTCGTATGATAACAAATCAAGTTAAAACAGAAATTTTATTAAACAGAATATCCATGATAATACTAGCTTCTCTTTGTATATCTATTATAGCTTTACTTATGAATTATTTTGAAACAGGACATGTTGAAAATATCCAAATCTTTATTGTCAGCATTCTTGCCATTCTCACATCAGTTTTTTCAATTACTAATTATAAATTTATAAAAAAAGGATGAATACATTTTTTCATCTTCAGTTAACATACCCCCACTTATTGGTATTCAATGTATCTAGAAACCTAGAAAAGTCCCTTCAGAAGAAGATCTGAAGAGACTTTTCATTCACTTAATCAAGATTATCGGAAATATATTTCGCATTTTTGAGAAGCTACTTCTTTGTTATATTCATCGAGAATTTCTTTTAACATTGCTGCATCCGAAGGTAAGTTTTTGTTGAAGTTAGACCATCCTTGAAACACCAATTCACTTGGCATTTCAATTAGACCCGTAATAGCATCCCAAAACGCATTCCAATTTTCCCCATAAAAGTCAGGAAACACAAGTTTTTCTTTAAATAGCAAGTGTAAATCTCTATTGTTTGTTACTCCGGTTAAATCAATGATCGTTGTTACTTTGTATTCATTTTTCATTAATTAAAATACACCTCTATTGAATTTTAGATTTATATCGTATCATTCTTAACCTCAATTCAATAATAGTTCACATAATGATCGAAAGCGGAAGTTAAATATTTAACTCAAAGTTTTGAAAGAAAAAACAGTTAAACTAAAAAAAGAATTAGGATACAAAGAATAACATAAAAAAAACTACGAATAAAAATATTCGAAGGAAGGTAATTACTATTCATTTGTTATTTTTTCGTTTACTCTTTGCTTTAAATAATTATATTGTTTGTTATTTGTATCTGCAAAAGCTTCTTCTCTATTAGAAGGAACATCCATATATTCGATAGAACTAGGAAATTGGCTTTCTGTAAAATCATAACGTTTTTCATTGATTTCATTATAAAAATGCCATCCTTCTTCAAGTTCTGTCTTTAATATTTCTCCTCCATACAAATCATTTATCACTAGTGCTGTTACACCACATTGTCCCTTTGCAGGATTGTTTAAAGTCCACTTGGAACTTGATTCTATCGACCAAGATTGAAGTAAAATATTTTTTATGTTTTCCCCTTCGAAAAATAACATTTCCGCATCTCCTATATTAAATATTTATTTATGGAACTTACTTGTAAATATTCATCACAGAAATAAATACCAATAATGTCGTTTAAAAACTATATCTCTCTTTTTAAATAAAAAACTAAATAAATTTATAATAAATAATCGTTGCATCTAATTCACCATTCGGAGAAATTGCATACCCCGGTATTTTGCCGGATTCTTGATAGTCTAACGACTTGTACAATCTATTGGAAGGATCTCCTTCTCTAGTATCTAATATTAAAAGAGACCTGCTTTCTTGTTTTGCTCTTTCTTCTGCTTTTTGCATAAGTGAACGTCCAATACCGTTACGTCTAAAGTTTGGATGAGTCATTAACTTACAAATTTCAGCTCTGTGGATTCCATTCGGCTTTGTAATTAAATGCAATTGAACACTGCCTGCCACTTTATTGTTTATTTTGGCAATAAACAATATCACCTCTGGTGCTAAGACAGTTTGCCAATACTTTGTCGATTCTTCTTGTTCCAGTGGAGGTAAAAAACCTATTGACGCTCCATCATCTACTACGGTTTTCAAAAGTTCAGAAAGCTCTTCAATATCTTTATCAAGTAGTTTAATCTCTTTTATTTCTAGATTTTGCATTACTTCTCCCCCTTTTTCCTAATTGTACCATTTGAAAGAAGTGATATGTTGTGTAATATTTGTTGCATATCATATTCATGATCGGTTAACATAACGTTTCATTATTGGTAGCGAAGACAAGGCGGTTCCCTACTCTCATAAGGAATCCGACTTTTTCTCTTTCTATCAATCTAAGCAATTTTTTATACATTCCTATCATGGTGTGGGTTTTCGAGTTCTCGTTTGTTATTGGATTAGCCGAAAAACTGTATAAAATCCTGCATACTCTTAGCGTGGATTTTTTCCAAAATGCTGGCGGTACCCCATGCCCACCAACCTAACAGAACAGGTTGCTCCCAAAACGATAAAAATGAACTTCGTTGATATAAAAGACTCTAATTTTTCGTTTTGGGGAACAATCAATTTCTTAACTTGATAACAATGTATGGTGACCCCTATTAAGCATTATTTTTTATCTTCATATCGTTTGAAGGCAGATAACTATATTGGATTTTTCATAGTGAATAGCATCATTTTATTTCTTCCTTTTCTTCTACTTTTCGTTTGCGAAATAACCATTTAGTAAGATCAACCCCCAAAAAAATAGTAGATGATGCTAGCATAAATCCACCGGCAATTAGGGCAGTATTAGAACTTAATTCTATTGAAAATACAGTTGTCACCAGAGTCGTTACAAGCATAATTAACATTCCAAATAGTAAAAGAGCTAAACTAAAATACTCCCATCGTTTAATTCCTTTTGTATGTTTCTTTCTTGTAAACGCTAAAAAAAGAAAGTTATACAATTTAAAAATCATAACCAGACATATACCAAATAATATTATGTAAGCTAAGATTTTCGAAATGGGTTTATCTAATTTATATAAAACTATTGTTTCTCTTAAATAATTTACTCCAATTCCTATAACTCTACTGAGATAAATTGTTCCAATGGCTATAAATAAGCTAAAACATATCAGTAGTAAAAATTTATGTTTAGCGTTTTTTATAGATTTAAAATCTATAACCACTTGATTGAATTTTATCAAGGTCTCTTTAAAGCCCTCTTTTAAAAATGCGAACCTTTTTTTCCCTTACTCGCATAATTATTTATCTCTTTTTCATATTCAGATAACTGATGGAGCATTTCAAAAAGCTTTTTTAAATAAGTAATAACTTGTACAAATGTAGTAATAATGAAAAGAATCAACAAATTTCCTGTCATATCATCGTTACCTTGGCTTGCATTATTTAATATATTAGCTTTAGATGTCTTATACCCTATATATATGTTAATAACAATATACAAGGGTGAAACTATCAACTCATTGATATCCCTATCACCCTTTTTTACAGGGAAAGAATAAACACCAGCTACTGATAGCGCAACAGATAAAATTAAAGCGTATATAATGGAATATTCATTTTCAACATTATATTGAGTAAAAAATTGAAGAAGTATTAAATACAGGATAAATATCGAGCAGATCACAATTAGGTACAATTTACCTATATACAATCCAAAACGTTTAACTGAATGAAATTTATCTTTTAAAGAAAATATCAATCGCATAAGAATCATTGGAACATTCAATATTTTCGACGATAGATTAACAAGAATCATAAGGCTATTTAAAATCATGAATATTTTAAAAAACACATACCAATCACTGTACAAATTTTTGGTAAATAGAGATACTGCTAATGCCACAAAAAAGGATCCAATAATAGCAAAAAATATACTAAATATAGCATTATACAATTGTATGATGATTAATTCATAATTTTTTATTTGCTTTTCATTATAAATTTTAATCTTGCCAGCAAACATCGCTGTGATTTCTAAAAATAAACACCAAATAGTCTGTAATATCTTTTCTGCTTTCAATTTATCACCCTTCTTTCTATATAAAATTCTGCATGCTTATAAGGAAAAATATTATTTTGACTCATTAAGATCGTCCCTCCAAGAGTGATATAGATAAATAACGTTGTTATATAACTTTTTTATATTAAACTTAGACTGTTGAAAGGCTATTCCTTATCCTCGTATCTTTTGACTACTCTGTAGAACGTAGGACTTGTCATATTACATCTTATCATTGCCTCTAATGCTGAAATTTCATTCTCTTTCCAACTTGTATAAGCCGAAATGAATTCCTCCGATATTTTTGTTCTTGGTCTCCCTAAATGTTTCCCTTGTTTTTTTGCCAATTCAATTCCTTCACGTTGACGGGTTTTAGTCTTTGTTCTCTCCTCTTCGGCAAGCCAGGAAAGGATTTGTAGTACAAGGTCTATTATAAGGTTTCCTAAACTATCTTTGTATTGTGTGGCATTAAGTAATGGCATATCTAAAACAATGATGTGTGCTTGAATTGCTTTAGTTATATCTTTCCATTCTTGTAGAATTGCTTCCTTGTTGTCTCCAGGTGAAAATGTACAAATTTTTTCGTTTTGGGGTAATTCTAAATTCTTAAGTTGATGGGCATGGGGTAACACCACGTGACCATCAACTTAAGAAGAATAAACGCCACCAAAACAAAAAAAGCCCCAAATTTTTCTTGAAAATAAGTTGGGGCTTTTGAACCAGAAAAGTATATTTTTAACTATGAAAACTACGATGAATTTTTCCTTTTTTCCTACTTGCTAAATTCAGCAAGTAAAATATTTTTAAAAGGATTAGGACTGTCAGTTCTACCCAAACTATTCCAATTGACGACCAACGTATGCTTGCCTCCAAGTTTACCTCCAACAAGAGTAGTAAACCCTAGAATGCCACCTGTGTGTCCCCATATCGAGACACCGCTTGGAAGCTTAGTTTCATAGATTCCAAGACCATATCCATCGATTCCTTCTTTTCCTGTAGGAACTGTAGTAAGCATTTGTTTTAGTTGCTGTTCTTTCAGTAATTTGCCACCGAGCAAGTAAGAGAAGAATTTGTTTAAGTCGTCAGCAGTAGAAATCATATCTCCAGCAGAGCTACCTGCACTTGGGTTATAATAAGTAACGTCTTTTAGCTCACTTGCTCCGTCTGGTTGGACATATCCACGGGCATGGTTGGTGCCTGGAATAACGCTTGAATTGCCAGGTAGGAATGTATTCGACAATTCAAGCGGTTCAATAATCCGATTTTCAATCTCTTCCGCATAGCTGTTTCTGGTTACTTTTTCAATAAGAATACCCAGTAATACATATCCTGTGTTTGAATAAGACCATCCATCTCCTGGGGAAAAGTCTGGGGGCAGAGAAATCCCCATCTTCACTAACTCTTCAGCCGTATACGATTTTTTTGTATCCGTAAAATCAGCGTCTTTTGACCTTGAGTATTCAGCGATACCACTTGTATGGTTCAATATGTGCCGAATAGTAATCTTGTTACCATCATATCCATTTCCTTGAATGGCACCAGGCAACCATTTTTCGATGTAGTCGTCTAGATTCAGGCGATTCTCTCCAGCTAATTGAAGTATAACCGTTGCGGTGAACGTCTTCGTCACACTCCCAATGCGAAAGCGAAAATCTGTTTTCATTGGTTTCTTGGTTCTCAGATCCGCTATCCCAGCGGCATACCCCCACGTTTTTCCACCCTCAGAAGTTTTAGCAAGTATCCCCGGGTATCCAAGTTGCAATGTATCCCGCATTGCTTGCTTGACGGAAGTACGATCTCGTTGAGTATTTGTTTGTAACGAACTAGATACATTTTGAGTGGGCTCTGCTTTTACAATTGAGGTTGGTGTTGTATATAACAGGGAACTTCCAGCTATTAAAAGGGCCAGACTTGCACAAGTAATTTGACTACGTATTTTCATAAGGCATTCCTCTCCTCTATTCATATTGTATAAGTGTTTGCTTACTGTTCCTTACTTCCTGACAAGACTTAGGGAAAGGCCCTCACGCATATAGATTAAAGCCCCAGTACAAAGGTATCTATCAATACCAACAATTTGAGCCATTTAAATCTCCATCCCTTCTATAACAAAATTATTCAAAGGTATGAAAGCATATTATGTACCCTTAGTTATTGTTAGGATTAACACAACATGAGACATAACCCCAACCCATATTTTACTTTATTTATCCATAATATGTATTGAGAAAGAATGTAAATTCGAATCCTTTCCGTACCCCAGCTATTGATCGTTTTTTTCACCTATTATAATTAGTTATTTAGAATTTCATAATAAAAAACTGTAAAAAAAATAACGAGTCCCTTAACGAACAGGAAGTGGTTGAAAAATATGTCTATAGCACAATTTTCTTTTTTTGATATGGTGACCCCATCGCCATCAAGCTAAGGTTTTGAAGTACCCACTAAATGAAATTTTTCTTTCTCTACAGTTAGTTATTTTGAGAAGTCAGCTCATTTTTTTGTTTTTGGGGGTGTTTACTTTTCTTAAGTTGATGGATGTGGGGTCCCGCCACATGCCCATCAACCTAAAAAATCAAAATCCCCCCATAACGAAAATTCTATCCATTGTTGACTACTGATAATAGTGCGTTATGTTAACCTCACATGTATATGATATACAGACAAATGTTCATAACAAATCACTTCTTCCAATGGTATAATTAGGAAAAGGAGCGATGAATATGAAAAATATTGTCCAAACAGGTTTGTTAGTTCTTATTTTAGGTATGACACTATTTATACCAATGTATTATTTGGATGGAAAGATAGATATGATTGAAACTTTAATTCTACTTCCAATTGCATTGATAAGTGGTTTTTACTTAATCACTCCATTGTTCTTGAAAGTTGAAACAATAAATGCAATTGATAATAAGTTTGGGACTATTTTGGAGTTAGATTTTAAAAACAAGAAGAGATAAGTCATATGCATTATATAGATGTACCCTTCTAGAAACAGGGAAGGGTTTGCAATAACCTCCAATAACGAAAATTATGTGAACTATTATTGAATTGAGGTTAAGAATGATACGATATAAATCTAAAATTCAATAGAGGTGTATTTTAATTAATGAAAAATGACTACAAAGTAACAACGATCATTAATTTAACCGGAGTAACAAACAATAGAGATTTACACTTGCTATTTAAAGAAAAACTTGTGTTTCCTGATTTTTACGGGGAAAACTGGGCTGCGTTTTGGGATGCTATTACGGGTCTAATTGAAATGCCAAGTGAATTGGTGTTTCAAGGATGGTCTAACTTCAACAAAAACTTACCTTCGGATGCAGCAATGTTAAAAGAAATTCTTGATGAATATAACAAAGAAGTAGCTTCTCAAAAATGCGAAATATATTTCCGATAATCTTGATTAAGTGAATGAAAAGTCTCTTCAAATCTTCTTCTGAAGGGACTTTTCTAGGTTTCTAGATAGATTAACTTCTGATAAGTGGTATTATGTCAATTAAAGGTATATTAGGATGTAATTTTTTGAAAACTATACACGGCTATTCTGTAATATTAAAGATAAGTAATAGTATATAGGTTTTTTTAAACCAACATCCTATCTATAATGTTGCACATTTTATTTATAAGATGAGGAGGAGAAACTAGATTGAGAGAATGTTGTTTTAAAATAAGTTTATCATTAGAAGAAGCTAAAAAACGTTATTGTGATTGGATGAATAAAGATATCGAATTTCAATTAGATGAATATGGGAATTTTATCGATGAATCAGTGTGTTTTTCTGAACATGAAGATAGATGGACGTATTTTGTAGACCTTGAAGGCGAAGCATTCTTTGGTCTATCAAATGTATCTTGGATAGAACTTGCAAAAGAGAATTCCGTTACATACGCTTACTATGATGAAAATTTTAATGCAGAACTTATAATTATAGAAAAAGGTTCATTAATAAGAGAATTTTCACTTTATGAAGATGAACCAGATAACAATATAGATTTCGGAGAATTTGAATATGAAAAAGGTTCAACAATAAAAGAATGGAATGATGTAGTAACTTTTCTTGAAAAAGAATTAATCATTTAATTAATAATGTGTTTAAATATAGCTTTTTTATTAAAATTTATTATTCAAGTAACAAGTAGGTTAATTTAATAATAAGCTAAAAGGATCTTCTAATTGAAGATCCTTTTTTACTGCCTAAAATGTGACTTATGTAAAAAGCTAGCATAGATCTTGTATACAGATAATAAAGTTGTTTAATTTTTAATAAAGTCATTTGAAAAATAATAAAGGCATTTAAAAATGTTAGTCATACTATTCATCAAACGAGCCATTTAATGGAGGAACTCCTTTAAAGAAACTTGAACCTCAATAGTGTCATTCTACGCTCTCAAGAGATTCTTTAAGGAATTGAAATTCAAACTTGGTAGCTTCTAATATATCTTTAATATATTTTTCCTGATTTTCAACTCCCGTTACTAGATCTAGTTTATTAAAAAAAATTATCCAGTTTAAATTCTTCTTTGTTTCGAATCTGTATTTTCCTTCTATATCTTTGTTAGGGTAAATTTCGAAATAAACTCTCTCAGCCTTATTTAGGTTCCAATAAAAATGTTTGTAAATATAAGGAAGCCGAGCATCAAGCATACTCTTGTTTTTTTGTTTGGATAATGTTCTATTTAGAGACGCTAAATAGTCATTGATATTTTTAACAATTGCTTTTTCATCTTTTTCGCTACTTAGAATTCCAAATTCAATTTTCGTCATTTAGTAGTCCCCTTATTAATAAGTTATTTTCACTAATATTAACATTTTTATGAAAATAACTTAAACCAAAAGAAGTTGCTATAAAAGTACAATCTTTACTTAAGTATAGGGAGCGATTGTTCAATAAAATTTAGATTTTCAAACGACTTTATTGTTATATTTTTTAGGATAGTGAAGTATCTTAAATTAAAAATTAAATAACTTTATTTTTAACCCCGTCCTAAATTAGAACGGGGTATGCTTGTTTGAGCTTTTAAAATTAAATAACTTTATTTTCATTTCACAGATCTAGCTTTTTCTTTTTTTGTTTATAGGTATTTTAAACTCTTTATTTATCGTGTTTTGAATGTATACTTTTGTTGGCGATTTTGGAGAAAATGAGTAAAGTTCGATAAAACCAATAAAATCAAAGAAATGAATGTAAACAAATATTCAAAAGTTTATTTTCAGTTTTGTAAAAAAACAAAAAAGAACTTGTAGAAGGACTACAAGTTCTTTTTTTAGATAGTACTAATGTTAATGGTCAAACAATTTAAACAAATACATTAGGATTTTATATATTTGTTGGTTGGTATAACTGATAGAAAAGATTAACTAAAATAAATAATAATGTTTTACTAAGACCAAATCCATTGATCATCATTAGTTTGATTTGAAGTTTTCGATTCTTGAATTTTTTCAATGTTGTTTTCTATGCTCCAATTTATAGAACTTCCACCCCATTGTGCAAATTCCATATTATTTACTTTAACTTTGTCACCGACATTAAGTTTTTGTCCTTGTGTTAAGTAAACTTCTAGAATTTCATCTCCACCGTTGATTTTAGGATATTTAACAAGTACATAATCTATAGGTACGTCTACGTATTCATCAATTTTTCCTTTTTCACTAATTTCTCCTACTACATAATCAGGTCGACCATTTTCTTTTAAATGCATTCCTGGTGTTAATGATTTATTTTCAATAGAATTTGCAATCATATATTCAGTAAAATTACGCATCATTGTACCAGTAACTTTTACTTGATCTCCTATTTTTACATTTGGTATAGAATCAAAATTGATACTGATAGGATCTGTATATTGTTTTGATTCTACAAATATAACATTATTACTAATCTCAACTACACGACCTTCAATTGTTGATATATTTGATTCAATAGAAGCTGCACTAGCTTTTGATACTTCTAATCCTGGTAAATTTGTTCCTGCAAGTGCTGCGGCTCCTAATGCACCAGCTAAAATGATTTTTTTCATACCCATTTTATAACATCTCCATTCATGTTGTAATTTTAATATTAACCTTACTGTAACTATTATAGTTACAGTAATAATGATTATCAACTATAAATTGTATGCAATATTACATATTAAAAAAGTAGAACATTGAAATTTAGTGTTTTAAAAATGAAAGCAAATTAATATTCAAAAGTTTACTTTCATTTTTATTGTTTTTATAACTAATTTTCTCAATATAGATATCATATTTATTTATGGTTTTAATATTAAAAATTTCCAGAAATTATAATATAATAGAAATGTGATAGTTATCACCCTATTGTTTTCTCCTTATGCTAAAGATAAGATCGAGTCCTTGATCTTATCTTTTTTGCTGTGAAGAAAATAAATTATAAATGTACGTTTTAAGAACATAGTTTTTGAGATGAGTATTGGGGAAGTTTTTTTACAAAAAACAGGCGAAAGTCGCTTGTTATTCGATTGTCCCAAAAATAATCGTTTTGGGGACAATTCAAAATCTTAGCTTGCTGGGCATGTGGCGGGACCCGAATATGCAAAATTGCATATTTATTATGAAAATATAGAAAACTCAACACTTTAAGGTCTTGTACAACCAAAATTACAGGTAAACAGATTGAAATAATATGAATTATTTCCCATTTTTTTACAATTGACTACCTTTACAGAATATATATGTATATATATAATTTTCAAAAAATATAAATATTCTGTTTAAAGCAGAATGTAAAAACAAAGGAGAAAGAAATATGAAAACAAAGAAACAAAGTTTAGTAGTTTTATTGTCAGCTGGTATTGTTGCTACATCAATTAGTTTACCGACATCTAGCTATGCAGCTACATCAAATAATGTGCTGTCTACAGAGAAGTATAATGAGGCTATCAAGTCTACAGAGTTTATTTCTGGACAGCTGACTACACCATCTTCAAAAAAAACTGAGGATGTAGTATTTCGATATGTTGATGAAAATAAGGACAAATATAAACTAGGTACCAAAAGTGCTAAAGAATCATTCACTGTAAAGAAACAAGAAGATGATACGTTAGGAGCAAAAGTTGTTCGATTACAACAAACATATAATGGTGTTCCAGTATGGGGATCTACACAAGTTGCACATGTTGATAATAAAGGAGTATTAACTGTTTTTTCAGGAACTGTTATTCCTGATTTAGACCAAAAATTACAACAACCAAATCAAAAAATTTCTGCCAATGAAGCAGTGTCCTTTGCTGAAAAGGAACTAGGATTTAAACCAAACTATGATGTGAAACCAACATCTGAACTTGTAGTATATGCAAAAGATGACACAGTATCCTATGCATATTATGTTCATTTAGGATTTTTATCCCCACAACCAGGTAGCCATGATTATTTTTTTGAAGCAGAGACTGGAAAAATCCTAGACCATATTGAAGTCTTACATGCGGCAAAAAATCCAAGAAATATTACCGAAACAGTAACAACTGGGACAGGGAAAGATTCATTTGGAAATACCAAAAATTTGAACCTCTTAAAATCTAATAATACTTATTATTTAGCAGATAAAACGCGTGGACAGGGAATTTATACGTATGATGCACAAAATCAAGGAAGTGATGATGACACTTCGTTTCTTCCAGGTGTCCTTTTTAGTAATAACACTAACAGTTTTACAAGCAAAAATGCACAAGCAGCTGTAGATGCTCATACTTATGCAGGAATGGTATATGATTATTATAAAAAAGTTCAGGGAAGAAACTCCTATGACGGAAATGGGGCTAAAATTGTTTCATCTGTTCATTTTGGACAACAGTATGGAAACGCATTTTGGAGTCCGGAACTAAAACAAATGGTATATGGGGATGGAGATGGATCAACACGTTCATTTACAGCTGCAATTGATGCTGTTGGCCATGAACTAACACATGCAGTTACAGAGTCATCATCCAATTTAATATATCAAGATGAATCTGGCGCACTTAATGAAGCAATGTCAGATATTTTCGGCACATTAATTGAATATTATAATAATTCAAAACCTGATTATTTAATTGGGGAAGATTTATTCTTCCAATCAGGACAAGCCCTTCGTTCTATGAGCGATCCAACACAATACGGTGATCCAGACCATTATTCTAAACGTTATACAGGAACGAATCAAAGCAAATTAGTACACACAAATAGTGGGATTATCAATAAAGCAGCGTATCTCGTTGCAGAGGGTGGTACTCATTATGGGGTAACTGTAAATGGTATTGGTAAAGATAAAATGGGTAAAATCTTTTATCGCGCAAATACTCAATATCTAACAGAATCAGCAACATTTTCTCAAGCAAGACAAGCCCTTGTACAGTCAGCCGCAGATTTATATGGAACACAATCAGCTGAGGTTACTTCTGTAAATAAAGCATTTGATGCTGTTGGTGTTAAATAATTTTTATTTAACATAAAAAGATCCCTGAAATGGGGTACCGCCCCATCGCTATCAAGCTAACTAAACTAAATTTCCTTAAAATGAAAAAATACGCTATTCTTTCTGTAGAATCATAGGAAAGGATGGCGTTTTTGATATGAACTTATCGGTTTTTGATGAACTAGAATTGTTTTCTAAAGAGTTGCAACGATATATGTCACCTGATGATTTAGAGCAATTAGCTAGAGAGATAGGGTTTTTAAAACATGGAAATCATTTTTTCGTATTCATCATTGTAATTCTGTAAAATTAGAACGATTAGAATGTCACTTATACGGACAATTAATAAGTATCCTTCTTTGTTCCTCCACCATGTTTCAAATGCGTCAATTACTCCTCATCAAGAAGAAACGAGAATTAAGCGAATATAAAGCGATTTATATTATTAAAGATTATTTTCTACTTCTTTATCAAGCTCTACAAAAAGACACCCAAGAATTAACAAGAATATTGTTTCGGCTGTTTAATCTCTTACATAAAAACGGACGAAAATCCCATAGGTATGAGAAGAAAACAGTCTTTGATATTATGGGTGTTATCTATGAGTATAGTGGAATTAGAAAACAAAAGAAAGCTACATAATCTTTAAAAATAATACCTACCTAGGTTTATTTGGTATGCTCATTTTTAAGGAGAAAAAGTGTTTTAAGAGTTTTTTAGTTTATTTGAACGAAAGTTCATTTGGTTTCCGTTCTTAAGTTGATGGGCATATATGGTGACCCCATGCCCATCAACTTAAGAAAACAAATCCACCCCAAAACGAAAAAATGAGCTTTTTTATTACGAATTAGCACAAAATCTCGTTCTGGGGGTAGTTGTATTTTCTTAGCTTGATAGCGATGTATAGTGACCCCTATTATCTCTAAACTGAATAGGGGAAAATATAATGTTTATTGAAGTATTTACTAATGTAAAATTCAATAAATATTATTTGCCTATCTGTTTATGGATACTTGATACATTAATTTTTTTCTTATCGCTCCACATAATTTTTTTCAGAGACATAAAAACAATTAATGAAATAGCAAATCCAATTGTAACATCTGAAGCAAAATGAGCCCCTACTACAATACGACTAATTGGTACTAATATCATCCACATAAGAATGCAAATCCAAATAACTATTTTTTTATTTTTTAATGAAGCGAAATATCCTGGTAATAAACTCAACCAAATGACCAACGCTGAATTAGCACTATGCCCTGAAGGAAATGACATAAATTCATCACTTTGGGCACTTCCTTGAGGTATAAACCATTTTGAAAATCCGTCAAAAGATCCAATAGAAACCATATGACGATAACGTTCTCTACCCCACCCTAGTTTCATTAGATTAAATGTAATTAACACAATAACTACGCTTAATAATCCAATTAATGCAATATCCCTTAATCTTGCATCATCATAATCACTCCATGATTTGGCAATCATATAACAGGCTACAATTAAACCACTCATAAAAATCGGTATTAAGAATTTTGAGATGGTTAAATTATGTACTAGCATAAATGAAGCTATAAAAGCGAACAAAAGAATGACTACGCCATAGCCAATTCCAGCAAGATAATATCCTCTTGAACCTTTATTCTTTCTAGTTTTAAATAAATACATACTAGAAAATAAAGCAATAAGCATCGCTGGAATTTCTCCTACAACTTGTAAAAAAAGAGCAATTTTATTAGTTGGTTGATATAAACTATGGGATATCTGTAGGTCTGTAAATGCAAAGATAAATAGTAAAATAGCGAAAATTGAAATTAATATTACGTTTCTATTTTTCATCAAGCCCATTACCTCTCACTATGTTTTAATATAAAATTCCCCATCTCAATTGCTAAATCCTCACTTTGAGGATAGACACCTACATTATCTCCGTAAGCGTGCCCTAAACCACGATAGAGGACTGTCTCAGTTTCAACTCCTTTTTTAGTCAATTTAGCTGCATACGCTAAACATTCTATCGTTAAAAAATCATGTTCTCCGACCGTAATAAATGTACTTGGATAGTCTGGGGATACATCAACATATGGACTTAAATATTTAGAATTAGTTTTTTGAGTACCAAGTATTTCTGACATATTCCCGACCATTGAATGCATTATATTCAGCATTTTTTCTAATCCTTTTTTATACTTAGGAGCAATTTCATACTTGTCTAGACTCCAAAAATAAAATTCATCCTCATAGTCACACATATTAAGTGTAGGATACAGAAGTAACTGTCCCTTAACGCACTTCCCACCATCTTCCATATCTCTGGTTGTACAATATTGCGTTAAGTTTCCTCCTGCACTATCACCTGCCACAAAGATATTATTTTTATCACCACCTAATGTGTCAGCATTCTCATAAATCCACTTTAAAGTGGTGTAACAATCTGTATGCCCAATTGGAAAAGGATTTTCTGGAGCTAATCGATAATCCACAGAAATAGCTAGTATATCTGTTTTTTCTACTATCAATTTCACAAGTTCTTCTATCACATCTGGTGATCCAGCCATGAATCCTCCACCATGAATAAAGTATAAAATTGGCGCATTCTCTCGTTTAGAAATACTGGTATAAATTCTGATTGGAATACTATACCCATCTTCTGCTTTAACTGTTTTATGCGTAATATTAATGTCTTTAGTGACAATGGGAACACTTTTAATACTATTAAATTGTTTTCGCATATTCTTTATCGATTTTTCAGAATCATCCATTTTTATCATGTTTTTAGGCATAAACCTCATTACATTCATTTGAACCTTTGTGTCTTTATAAAGACGTGGATCCATCGCTCCTTTTTCATCGCAATCTGGTATATTTTTTACTAAGACTTCTGCCCCTTGTACATGGATGGTTTCTTGTTTTTCTTGAATTTTTTCTAAAAGGCCTAAGTCATATTTTCTAGTCATCTAGTATTCGTCCTTTCTTAATTTAAGTGCTTTGAGCTATATAATTGTATAAACCTCCATTGAATCTTACTTCATGCACTATTACGAAATAAAAATACGTTCCATGTACAAAATGTAACATGAAACGTATTTTTATTGTTGTTTATATTTGATGCAATTATGGTCATTTTTTGATCTTATATTTTTTCTATACTGCAATGGTGTATATCCATATTTCCCCTTGAATTGTGAAATAAATGATTTTACATTTGGAAATCCATGTTTTATTGCTATGTCTTTTATAGAATTTGTACTACTGATAATATCTTCATAAGCTTTATAGAGCCTGTATCTCGTTAAAAAAGAGGTGAAATTTGATCCGAAGGATTTTTTGAACATACGGGAAAAATGTTCTTCACTTACAAAAAAATGACGGGCTACATCTTTCAGTTTGAGTTCTTCATCGTAATGTTCATAAATATACGTAATCATCTGCTTCTGTCTATTCCCAAGTTGAAAATCATTGCCTACATTCTCCCCATCTTTAAAGTATCGCAATAGAATATAAACGATTTCATAAATCAAACTATTAATTTTTATATAACTTAAATCATCAGAATTTATGACTAATTCCTTTAATTCACAAAATATTTGTTGAAGGTTTGTTTTCTGAACAATGGATTCTTTTATATTAAATCTATATTTATCAAAATCTTCATTTACCTCTTTAAGAAATTCATAAGAAATAATTAACATCATTACTGCACAACTTGTATTTTTAACCTTTTCAAGTTCATGAACATCTCCACTGTTTACAAAAATAAATTCGCCAGCTGATACTTTCTTTTTTTGCCCATTCACATACAAAAAAACTTCTCCATATACTACTAGGCTAATTTCAATACTTCTATGCCAGTGAGGAGGAATAGAATAGTGAAAATCAGTTGAAAGCATTGTGTCCTCTAGATATTCAACCATTCCTGGAATTCTACCGCGTAATTTTATTTCTTCATATTTTCCTTGGCTAATTTTCAATAGTTTATCCTCTTTTTCTTTATAAATGTGTAATGTCAAAATGATGAAAGGAATATTAATAATGAAAAAAGCTTCCATACTAATTATTTGAGCAAGTATATCGCCTAGTAGGCTAGCTTTAAAATGATCCTACTTATAAATAGGATCGTGACAGTGTAGTCCACTCTTCTAAAGAAAGTTTTTCTGTAATATGTTTTAATTCATCAGGAACCTTTACAAACGTTCTTTAAATACCAATCATTTTTTGCAAGCTCCTTAGTGTACAATTTTCTAGAAATAATATAACACTTCCTAAATAATAACCTAAAATAAAAGAAGAATCAGAAGAGTAGTTAGCATCTGATTCTTCTTTGTTAAATTTGTATATAATTTTGGTTCTGGTGCAAAGATAAAATAAAAGAGAATATAGCTCATATATTTCTAGCGGAATTCTATTTTATGCTGTAAGCCCAAACAATCGATGGATGAATTCTTTCTGGTTTTGGACAGACTGATCCCGTAAATCAATCTGTTCTTTTTTTACCATATGCATAGCTTCTATTCCAGAAATAATGGATGTAGCTGTGTGAAAGGATTTCAATCCTAACATCAAACGAACTCGCTTTTTAATAAACCGATGATCTTGTTCTACTATGTTATTGAGATATTTCACTTGCCTTAGTTGGATCCCTAATGGCATCTTTTTTTCTTTTCTCAATTCTTCAACTGCTATAGGATAAGCTGGATTCTTATCGACTGTCACGACACGAGGCTCAGAAATATGAAAAGACTGCAAAGCTTTCCTGAAGAATCGCTTTGCAGCCTTGTGTTTTCTTGCTTTGCTTAGGTAAAAATCGATGGTATTTCCTTTCGAATCGACAGCACGATACAGGTACATCCATTGACTTTTTACTTTGATATATGTTTCATCGACTCTCCAAGAGTCATTGATTTGCTTGAGATGACGACGGATTCTTTTGTCTAATTCAGGACCATACTGATGAACCCAACGCATAATCGTTGTATGAGCAACGGATAAGCCCCGTTCCTCCATCATTTCCACCAAATCACGAAAGTTCAAGTTGTACCGTAGGTACCATCGTACTGTTTGCAAAATAATATCATGATGATAATGCTTCCACTTGAATAAATTTCGCTTTTCCATACTGATCACGCACCTTTTTAGAGTAATAGTATCAGTATGTCCAAGATTTAGAGATTACTTGCAATTATCTTGAAGTTTTTGCACCAGAACCCTTTAATTAAAATGCTGTTTCTTGTATGTATTTCACAACAAACGTATACCTTTTAGGAGGTTAATCATTTTAAAAGGTTACTAACATAATTGAACCAAACTCAAAATTTTTTACGTTTGTACCTTGTAGACAAAGAAACTTTCTAAAATGTAACTAAGTGAATTTAATATCACTACTTCTAAAAATTATGATGTTACATATAGAATATGTATTATAAACTTTAAAGGAGTGTTGATATTGAAACGTATAGTTGGCGTACTTTCTACAGCATTATTAGCTGGAACTATGGTGCTAGGTGTATCTAATTCAGAGGCCTCTGCAGCTTCTCTAGTAAAATCTGTTGCACCTTATCAAGTAATGATTAAAGGAATGACTGGACCACAAATGTCAATTAATTTTAAAAACAAAGCTGATTTTGAAGATTACTTAAAAGAACATCCTGTTAATCGAAAGAACTCGAGTAATAGTAGCTTAGTAGTAAATAGAGCGGCCATACATTCGACTTTTTATAAAGATGCTGATGGTAACGGGGCTACTATAAATATACCTGCAAGTAAAAATCCTGTTAAAATTTTTAATTTCACTGGGGATTCTAATGATTCTATTTCTTCTGTTCGTACACATACTCATGGAGATTATACGATTATATATGAAGATTTTGATGGGCAAAGTCGAGCGCTTGGACTAGCAAATACGGGAGCTCTTTATAATTTAAGTGGCTCTATGGGTGATGGGGAAAGAATATGGAATGACGAAGTCTCATCTGCTACTGTAAAATCAAATTAGAACCAAAAAGAGCATAATTATGGTTCTGTTGCAAAGTTTTCTACATGAAGCTACACTCTAGAAAACAGGATCTAGGAGAATCAGACATGGGATATTTTAAAGGAAAACAATTTAAGAAAGATATTATTTTAGTAGCCGCCCTGTACTACTGCTGTTTTTCTTTAAGTTATCGCGATGTCTCTGAAATCCTGAAAGAACGCGGTATTTCAGGTCACCCAACAACCATCATGCGATGGGTTCATGAATATGGCAATCTCATCTATCAAATTTGGAAAATGAAAAATAAATCTGCACGCTTATCTTGGCATTTGGATGAGACTCATATCAAAGTTAAGGGAGAATGGCGTTATCTCTATCGTGCAATTGATAAAGATGGACACACATTGGATATTCAACTTCGTAAAAAACGAGATCATCAAGCTGCCTATGCCTTCATGAAAAGATTAGTAAACCATTTTGGAGAACCAACGGTTCTCACTACAGACAAAGCGCCAGCATTACTTTGCGCATTTAACAAATTAAGAAAACAAGGATTTTATCAAACTACAATCCATTGTACTATCAAGCATTTAAACAATCTTATTGAACAGAATCATAGGCATGTAAAGAGACGTTTTGCTAAATCCGCAGGATTTCAAAATCTTCGTCATGCTTCACGTACGATAAAAGGTATTGAAACCATTCATGCTCTATATAAACAAAGGCAAAGTCTTCAAAGAGACTCCGCCTTTTCAACGTACAATGAACTTCAACAATTACTAGCTACTTCTTAAACATTGCTCTTCATTTACCAACCTGTTTATGCTTTTTTCAAACTTTGCAACAGAACCCATTGCCCTTTCACTTTAATATAAGTTTCATCGACTCTCCATGAATCATTTGTTGTTTTAAGATGATGTCGTACTTTCTCTTCTAATTGAGGTCCATATTGATGAATCCATCGCATAATCGTTATGTGAGCTATGGATAAGCCTCGTTCCTCCATCATTTCCACTAGGTTACGGAAGCTCAAATTGTACCGTAGGTACCACCTTACTGTTAATAAGATGAGTTCCGGCTGGTAATGCTTCCATTTGAACAAATTTTCCTTTTCCATATCGATCACACACCTTTTTCTAGAGTAATACTATCAGTATGTCCAAGTTTAGGAGATTGCTTGCAAAAGTTTTAGAGTTTTTGCACCAGAACCGTTCATTCCGTAGGTGGGCTTTATCTTTATTACACAATACCAAAGTATACTCTCTTTCCCCTTAAACTTTATGTAATTATACATATTAACGGAAAATACACTAAATGAATATTAAATATAGTAAAATATAAATTGTGGACACGTTCTATAAATCAGATTCTTTTGAAAGGCGTAACATATCAATCATTATAGGGGATGTGGCGTTACTCCGATACTGATCTCAAATCTCTTGTATTTTGTGAACTAACAATCTGGTGTATATAGACGACTCTGTTTTATAGGCTGTGTTTACATCTATAACAAAGGGGTAATACGGATAGATTCGTATTAAATGGAAATGGTTCAAGTCGGAGGAAGGCACCTTAGGGTGTCTTTTCTTTATGACTTTACACAAAAGGGGGAGTGGGCGTAATCTCACCAAAATGGTGTGGTAAACCCAATTAGATAGGTTATTTTTGTATCAATCGTATTTTTCGGTGCTTCTTGTTTTTAGACATATCACTTTGCTTCTTTGATAAAAATTTTTTCCATATTTACACTTTAAAAGGAAAATAGTATTATTAAATTGTTAAAAACTGTAATTAAAGGAGTCGTTAAATTGAAGAAAAGAATTCTTATTCCGGTAATGAGTATAGGTTTTCTAGTCTTTGGTACATTTTATAGTCCTGCTCAGAATACAGTTTCCGCTCAAATTAACAATGAAAAATCATCCGTAAATGAAAGTGAGTTTTGGCTTTATGATGGGGATGCCATAAGATACTACCCTTATTTTAATACTTTTATTGGGATTGCTGATGTAAGTTCAGCTAATGAACAAGAACCAAGCCGTGTAGTATTTGAGTTTTATAATTTAATAGGTGATTTATCATATGTAACAAGTGCAACTATCCTTAATCATAAGCATTCATCTTTCCAACCATTTTCAGCCCCTATAAATTCTCTAGAAGAAGCTACCTATTCTGTAAAGGTCAAAGTGATAAACGCAAAGGTAGATCCAAATAAAGTTAAATTTGCTCATATAGAATAATACGTGTATGTATATGTACACAGTAGGAGCCTCACCATATCGAAAAATAAAATTGTATGCTAAGGACTGAAAACCCTTACTAGGACAGTATTCAAAATGAATATAATTCAATCCAATATTTAGTACAATATGATAGTTCAAGTCGGAGGAAGCCACCTTAGGGTGTCTTTTCTTTATTTTCTAAAGGACCTGCTTGCTTCTGCTAAAAAAACAATCAGAAAAGACACTCATAAGAGTGTTTTTTCTTTATGAAAAATCCCCACACAATGTGCAGGGAAAAGTGTAAGCCTTTCATTTGGATGAATACCATCAAAATAATGCATTTATTCTTTACTAGCAAAAGACCATCTATTTCCGTAGATGGTCTCTGTCTCTTCAGCTTTATTGTACATATTTAAATTATACTGCTAATCGCATACTATATTGTTATGCAATTGTGCATTAATTCTATTTTTAATATAGTAATAGTGAAAAATATCTATACTAAACTTTGGGAATATTTTGCATAAACATTATCAATTTACTGTATATTCTGTCAATGTTAAGCTATAAGTGTAATATCTGTTTGAACCATGTCCCCTAATACAAGGTTTGAATAGTCATCTCAATACGCGAGAAAAAACAAAGAAAAGGCACCTTAGAGTGTCTTTTCTTTGTTTTCTAAGGACCTGCTCATATATTATTTAAAAGCATAAAGTAATGTGAATCCGTTAAAATACATGAGTGACCCCTTGTTTTCTCCTCTTATCTAAAGGAGGAACTATTATGGGCTTTGGTGGTAGTTGTGGCGGCGGCTTTGCTGGAGGATTTGCTTTATTAGTTGTATTATTTATTTTATTAATCATAGTTGGAGCTGCTTGCTTCTGCTAAAAAACAATCAGAAAAGACATTCTTATATGGGTTCTGGTGCAAAAAGATAATGAAGAGTAAAAAGAATGAGTCATTCCTAACGGAATGACTGTTTATGCGGTAAGACCAAAGAGAATATTAATCAGTTGTATCTGCTTTTGGACAGACTTTCCCCCATGGAAAGTCTGTCCTTTTCTAATCATATGCATAGCTTCTATTCCAGCAAGTGTTTTGGTTACTGTGTGAAAAGATTGAAATCCTGGCATATACTAGACTCATTTTTTGATGAATCGATGGTCTTGTTCGACAATGTTGTTTAGATATTTCATCTGTCGGAACTTGATTCCTGCTGGTAAGTTTCCTGCTTTTTGTGATTGTTTCACAGCTTTTGGATAGGCTGGATTTTTATCAACTGTGAGGACACGAGGTTTTGAGGTATGACAAGAAGCTAAAGCCTTTTTGAAGAAACGTTTAGCTGATTTCGCTTTTCTATTTTTACTTAAATAAAAATCAACGGTTTTTCCCCCGGAATCCACAGCACGATACAAGTACATCCATTTTCCCTTCACTTTGATATATGTTTCATCGACACGCCAGAAATTATTTGTTTTCTTCAAATGACGACGAACGCGCTTATCTAGATCCGCCCCATATCGATGAACCCAACACATAATCGTTGTATGAGAAATGGATAAATCACGTTCCTCCAACATCTCCACCAAATCTCGATAACTTAAACTGTACCGGAGGTACCATCTAACTGCTAATAGAATAATCTCCGGCTCATAATGCCTCCATTTAAAATCCACTGGTTTCTTCATCGTCGTACACGCTCTTTATTTATGAATATTTTCAGTGTACACAATGACAGTATTTTTTGCACCAGAACCAAGCTGACTATGGTATCATACAATCTGTCAGTGGCTATATTGATACAATAGAATAGTTATCCTTAATTGACTCAACTTCTTTCAAGATTTTTAGTAGAGGAGTATAGCAACTTAAATAGAATCAATGAGCAAGCTGTAAAGAACATATTATACAAAAGAGCATCCTTTAAATGGATGCTCTTTTGCAACTCTTATTTCACATATAGAAAAGCTTCGTTTGCAGTAATATAGTATGTTTTACCTTTGCTATTGTGTACCTTATACTGCGGAGAACCATTTACACTTACCTTTGCATCAATTGCAAATCCTAATCCTGCATCTAAAGTACCAGCAACATCCTTATCCTGCCAAGATGGAGAATCATAGAAACGTAAGTTGGTTACTTTGGACACAATACGTTTTCCTACAATAGATGAATCCACTGTGCTTTTCTTATCGAATTTAACATAAGAAGAATCGTATTTAATCCATTGCTCTCCACCAAGATTTAACCATCCATCTTTTTCAGCCCACACAATATATGATTCTGGTTTATTTAACTGACGAATAACAGAATAGCTTGCATCAGGACCTTTACGTAAATTCACATTGTAGTCTTGAATGTACGCTAAACCATCAGTTACAGCAGTAGGCTTTTCTTCTGGTTTAGATGGTTGCTCAGGAACAGAAACTTCAATATTAGCATTATTGTATGCATGCTTCACCTCTGCACGGAATTGAGCTTTTGATACTCCGTGACTCCGTAAATAGTCTAGTGGGTCTTCGTGATCTGTACCGCCAAGATGATGCATTACGTCGTTATGCGTCCATAGTCCTTTTTCTACGCTAATACCACGGTCGCGCAAAATCTTTGCAAGCAATTTCACGTATTTATCGTATGAACGTTTGAATTTTTCATAGTCTCGTGTTTCACATAACTCTACATGTACAAATCGTTTATTTGCACCAGGTCCTGCACCATATGCGATGTATTTTGTATTAGCAATCTGAATTATTTCGTTCCAATCGACTGCATAGTGAACGAATGCGTTGCGCCATGTACGAGACTCATACTTTTGAATATTAATAGCCGGTGCTTCTGGAGTTGCTGTACTATGCGCCACAACGCCCTCGTAAGCTCCTACGCCATAACGGTATGGCACTTTAGGTAAATCATCGATAATAAGCGTTCTACCAGCAAAAGCCCCTGTCGCAAAGCTTAACAGGAGCAATAGAGTCATAAATACAGAGGAAGCTAGTTTAATTGATTTTTTCATTAAGCATCTTCTCCATTTTCTTCGTGGTCTGTCCAAATACCTAGAGCGATTCCAAATAAATAAACAGCCTTTTCCACCTTATCCAAGTTGCCTTCGAATCCGGTCATTCCAAAGACTGATAAAATTAATCCAAAGCATGAAAAAAGCGCAACCCATGTTTTCCAGTTGCGCAAACGTTTTAAAATATTTTCTTTTGTAAGTGGCATATTTTAAACACCTCCTTTCAAGAGTAATCCAATAAGTGCTGTTACAATCGCACCAATGATAATCCGGAGAATCCAGGTAGTATTAGCGCTGATTTTATCTAACTGTTTATTAATGTTTATGATGTCTTTTTCGTTGCCTAAAGTACGTGACTCTAAGTTTCGAATATCCTGCTGCATTACTTTTTGTTCGGACTTAATATCTTTTTGATCTGATCTAATTTGTTGGATTTCTTGCTTTAACTCGATAATTTCTTGCATCGTTTCACTCCTTTCAAAATAAAAAAGACCAGCTTATTGCTGCTCTGTAGGTTCGGTTGGTGTTTCTTGTGGGTATTCTCCCAATAAAATATACTCAATTATTTAGTACTAGTTTGTCGTACAGACCCTCTAAAAGGTTCTGGTGCAAATATATGAAGAAGAACGCGGATAATAGTAGATTCCTAGTGAAATCGTATTTTATGCTATAAGTCTAAACACTTGGTGGATGAACTCCTTTTGATTTTGGACAGACTGATTCCGTAAATCAATCTGTCCCTTTTTTATCATATGCATGGCTTCAATACCACTCAATATAGAAGTTGCAGTTTTAAATGACTTAAATCCCAACATAGAACGCACACTTTTCTTAATAAAACGATGATCTTGTTCCACTATATTATTGAGATACCTAACTTGCCTTATTTTTATGCCTTCGGGCATATGCTTCTCTTCTTTCAACGCTCGAATCGCTACAGGATAGGCAGAGTTTTTATCTACTGTTATCACACGAGGTTTAGAAATGTACGAAAAAGCCAAGGCTTTCTTGAAAAAGCGCTTGGCTGCTTGTTTATCTCTTGATTTACTTAGATAAAAATCAATGGTATTCCCTTCTGAATCAACGGCACGATATACATACATCCATTGCCCTTTCACTTTAATATAAGTTTCATCGACTCTCCATGAATCATTTGTTGTTTTAAGATGATGTCGTACTTTCGCTTCTAATTGAGGTCCATATTGATGAACCCATCGCATAATCGTTGTGTGAGCTATGGTACTCCGTATCCGAACTCACTCTCATCCCACCCTTAAAAGGGGTGCTGTCGCACCGTAGTGGGCTTTCCCGTTCGGGAAATCTGTAATAAAACATCGATGTAAATTTGTTTCCTGCCCATGTTTCCTCCTAGGTTGTCTGTTTCGCTAGTTTTCTTTGAGTTGGTGTCGTTGCTACTTCCATCGGGCCCCATTTATAACGTCTAATTCTGTTGAAAAATGGTGTGTGAATTATATTTTCTATGGTCCATCCTTGAATATTGATCCGTTAATCAACCATGGTTCTCTTAATACCATTTTCTTCAGCTATCTTATAATCTTCCCAAGTCGGAACAGGATAGTATTCCATAACCATTCCACTTTCTTACTCCAATTACCCATGCTCATCAAACATCACACCTTTAACAACAGGACTATTCTTCTCATAATGTTCCCGGTTGTGGCAGTCCTGCGATCTTTTCTTTGGTGACTTGAATACGTGTTTTTTAATATCTTTATAAAGAATAGCCTCAGCGTTTATGAAGTCTTTAAACAAACTAATCGCTGAACCGCTCCTTTCATTCTCGAATCGAGGCACGAAAACAACTTAGTGTATAGGACAACACTGCCATTTTTCATTTCCGGTCATGCCTTGATTCCAAAATAAAGATCCACTCAAACGAACGACTCTAATCTTTTATTCTTATCTAACATCGAAAGTTTGGAGCATTTTAAACTAAAATTAAAAGGCATGAGCCCTTTAAAATATCGGACCCATGCTCAAAAAAGCTACTTAAATTTTTTGTCTAACTTTTTGGGTTCAATTCAATAAGAGCCGATTTTTAAACTATCTAAGCCACTTTGTATAACTCTCATCGAAATACATCCAACCTTCAACACCTTCACCCGTTACATAAATCCAATTTTCGTAACGATAATGAACATCGTAAGCAGATTGTTTTGTAATTTCATTTACAATAGGATCTCCAGTGGAAGCACCTTTTCTAAGATTGATGTTTGTGCCAGAAATCCAAACAACCCCTTGTGTTTTTCCATCTTTATTAATTTTACAAACATCTTGACATATCCAATTATTTTCTGCAATTTTATACCGGAAACGACTACCATCATAATGCCAATCTAAGTATACATGACCACTTCCTTTGGGAACATCACCAACGTGCTCTGATGTTTCACTAGGCGCTGAGTATACCTTTGAATGGGGCTGTGTGACAGTGATAAAACCTATATTATTTGTTTCCCATCCAGAAGGTAACGAAATGGTCTTTCGAGTATCTACATCTGTAGGATCAGAACCATTTCCAGTGTTGCCACCGTCCCCTTTCCCCAAGTAGTCTAACGGGTTCACAGCATTACTCTTATTAATATTCCAGCCACCTTTATGCAATTCAAAATGTAAGTGCTGACCATAAGCCTGTCCCGTACTTCCCATAACTCCAATTGTTTGTCCTTGTGTAACATAATCGCCTTCTTTAACCGTTCGAGAACCACTACGCATATGAGCGTATACAGTTTCCCATGTAACTCCATCAATGGTGTGCACAATCATAATACATTCACCATAACTAGATGAAAAATAAGAACGACTAACTTTCCCGCTAGCCGCTGCATAAATTGGATGATAACCCGCTTCAGCAAGGTCTACCCCATGATGATCTGGTCTGTCACCTCTAAAACCGCTTGTTACTCTCATTGTGTCTGTTGGATAAATAAATTTTGCCATATTCATCTTCCTTTCTATTTTTACAGAATATAAAAAAGGTCCTTACATGAGCACCTTCGTTCACTGTCTATATTTATTATTTTTTGGATATATTATAGTTTTTCAAATCTTAAGATGAGTAGAACAAAAAGCCCTCCGTCGTTACCTAACATCAAAATGTTCTTTTTTAACCATGTACTGTTTCCAAGTCATAACATAGGCTGTTCATACCAAACTGCACTTAAAATAAGATACGGTATTTTATCATTAGTTACATTACCCGTAAAATATCCACCTTGTGCTTGACTATACATCTAAGTTCCCATCCAATCGGATATTTAGATGTAGTAATACCAAGACCTATTGGTTACAGAGGGTTTTCAGGAGGATCAGTTTAGAAACTAGTATCCTATTATATCCCGCTTTATCTTAAGAAATTTGAAAGTTTGGATCATTTTAAACTATCTAAGCCACTTTGTATAACTCTCATCGAAATACATCCAACCTTCAACACCTTCACCCGTTACATAAATCCAATTCTCATAACGATAATGAACATCGTAAGCAGAATGTTTTGTAATTTTATTTATAATAGGATCTCCAGTGGAAGCACCTTTTCTAAGATTGATGTTTGTGCCAGAAATCCAAACAACCCCTTTTGTTTTTCCGTCTTTATTAATTTTACAAACGTCTTCACGGATCCAATTATTTTCTGCAATTTTATACCAGAAACGACTACCATCATAATGCCAATCTAAGTATACATGGCCACTTCCTTTGGGAACATCACCAACGTGCTCTGATGTTTCACTATGCGCTGAGTATACCTTTGAATGGGGCTGTGTGACAGTGATAGAACCTATATTATTTGTTTCCCATCCAGAAGGTAACGAAAGGTTCTTTCGAGTATCCACATCTGCAGAATCAGTTCCTCCATTAAAATCCACATATTGTTTAACAATTTCAGCGTAGAAAAAATTTCCCCCATTTTTATATCGATAGCCACCATTATATGCCACAGCGATAGGGTGACTATATCGAACCATAGCGCCAGTGTTATTTCCAAGAGATGGTGCAACAACAGTTTTAGAATACAGATCTGCCACCGGTAGTGAATGCTGTTTATTGTTAGAAGCTAACCAACGGATATACGCACGTCCAAAATTATATGTTTGAACAATAGCACTTAAATCAGTAATACCGTACTTCTTTGCATCTGCAAAAGATCCTTTTAAGTGCATTACTCCGTAATGAATGGACTCCTTAGGGTTGTTAATTGAATTCATAGGCCTTCCTTGGGATTCGCTTGACTGCATAATATCGGGGGTCTGTTCGGAATTCCCACCACTTTCCACCATAATAATTCCAAGCACATAAGGTACTAACTCAGATTCAGGGATTTAATCCATTAACTATTGCACGTATGGCTGGTCATCAGCATATTGAATCCCAATACCACTACCAAAAGCATATTGAATTTTTCATAGATTCTAAGGCATATGAAGCAATCTTATTAAACCGTTTAATAAATACATCTAGAGATGTAAACTATCATTCTACGCTTGCAATAAAGGATCTAATTAACAGGTCCCTAGCGCCTCAGGAAATGTTTGAATATAAAGAGGAAGTTGAAATTGGTTATCGCACAGATGAATTAAGACGATGTGAATCTAGACTTTGTATTTTCTGCTCCAAAAATTGGATCCCTCGTGAAGAAATAGAAAGTAATTTCAAAGAAATTATTGAATTAAAAACTGAATACAACAAAAAACTTAAAATTAGAGCACAAACACTATCGAGGATTTATAAGGATATTAAAATAGAATATAAGTCTTGTAGATTAAACCCTTTAGAACTAGCTGAACTGGCTAGAGAATCCAAGTTAACAAACGGAGAAATTCATGATTATGCTATGCTTATTTCAAAAATTTTTGAATAAAAAGGTGAGATAATTGAGTAAATTAAAAAACCCAAAAGGTGCTGGTCGTAAAAGAAAATATGATAATCCAGAAGAACAAACTAGATTAAAGAAATTAGTTTATCTTTACAGACAAAAAAACCCTTCTGGAATAATCAGAATCTCTCATTTAGTAAGATTTTCAGAAGAAATGCGTAAAATAAAACCAGACGAATTTCCTTCAACATATAATAAAGATGTTTGGGCTAAATGGGGAAGAGAAATAATTAATCTAGCAAACGAGCCCATTACTATTAAAGTAGAATCAGAATCAGGTGATAATCATGAAATACCTAACTTTTCTGATATTGTTGATAAATATATCCATGATAAACCAAAACTTTTAGAACATCTTTTAACATGTGAAAATTTATTGCATGAGTCACTGACTCAAAATAACAACTTAACATCACGAAATAATATACTCAAAGAGCAAATTAAAACATTAAAACTGGAAATATCTAAGCTAGAGGGCACTATCAAAAAATATGAAAAAATGACCTTAGAAATGGCTCATCATAGTGGTGTTGAAAAATATAGAGCAAAATATGGTTTAAAAAACCAAATATCTGTATCGAAAAACCATAATGCCTTTGATAATTTGGACGACCTTCGTTCATTTCTTGAACCGGGATTAAATGCAAAAAAAGCAAAAGTTGAAAATGAAATTAGACAAGAAGAAAATCTTATGTTGGCAAACTGGAAAAAACTACGTAATTAAATTTAGTAGTTTTGTAATAGGGGTCACTATACATGCCCATCAACTTAAGAAAACAAATCCATTAGTAACCTTTTTTCCTTATTAAGCTAACGGGTTCTGATTTGAAGTACAAAATTAAAAATAGCCATTTAAAAAGAGGTGCAATTAGCCCCTCTTTTGTATTTATTTTAGCAATTAAATTAGCACCCAAATTGGTTAACTTTTGATAATATTAGTTGTTGGTTTGTAATAAAGTTCGATCAAAAACATGCTACAAAAATTGATTTTTCAACAGAAGAAACCCAAACATTTTGAAAAAAGTTTGGTCAAAATGCTTGGGGTGTTTGTTGCTAGTGAATAATTTTTTATAAAAAAGTTTAATCATTTTCTATCTGTGTTTGCTCAACAATCGTGCCCTTTTCTGGAACAACAACATTTTCTATTAATGATTTTTCATCCACTCTTATTTATTTAATATATAGTGATTATATAATTCGTTTTCTATTGTCTGTTGACTCAGATAAGTAAATCCACATTTTTCAATAACTTTATTTGATGAAACGTTGTTAATTAAAGCTACTACGTTAATGACATCTAAATTTGTATTTGTAAACAAATAGTTAATCAATCCTGTAGACGCTTTAGTAGCGTATCCTTTCTTTTGATATTCACTTGAAATGGCATACATTATTTCTCTATTCGGTGAAGGTAGCTCATCTTTAATACCTGCACAGCACCAACCAATAAATTCATCTGTTTCCTTAATAAATACCCCTAGTTTTAAAAAATGACCATCTATGTTTGATGTATTTACAGCGGCATCAAGAAATGCTTTATTTGCTGGTATTTCATAATTGGTAACCCAATCTACCCTTTGTTCTTTTGTTGATTTCCAGTCTGGCAAGAAATTATATATTTCGGGTTGATTTGAAATTCTGTATATACTATCTGCATCTTTAATGGAAAACTCTTGGAGATAGATATCTCCGCAATCTATTCTAAATAATCTTTCTGATGTTTTATGCTTCATAACTCTTCCCCTTGTAAGTCATATTTTCATTACTTCTTTTATTGAGCAATCTTATTCCATTTAACTCCCTTTCCTTAATAGCAATTATCTCAAAATTTAATTATTTATACAATCACATATTCCAGAATATGGTCCTTTAGTGGGGTAACTTTATTGCTACTCAACAGTTCCTTAATCCGCCTTTCAGTTCAGATCTTCTTTTCACTCTAAAAACATCCCTTTAGATAAACAGATCCAAAGGGACAAAACATCGCAACTTTTTTATAAACGTCGCGACTTTATTCAAAACATCGCGTCTTTTTTATAAATACCGTGACTTTATTTAAAAGCGACATTAGTTTATCACTAATTTGTCCGAACGGTTTCTTGGAGTTTTTCCATCACCCTTGATAAAGCTAAAATTGAATTGGTTGTTTCAAATTCTCCAACGCTTAAGGAATGATTTGCATTTTGGATAACATCAACCATTACATTTGATTTACTTAATTGGTCAAGTTGATTTGCATTGTAATAATGGTCTTTATCCCCGATAACTAGAAGCCCTTGATGAGGACTATTCAAGATTGAGTCAAAAATCGAATCGAAATTTATTAGAGGGGTGAGTAATATCATTTTTGACTTTAAGAATTCCTCTTTCTTCATTAAGTCATTCGCAATTGGAATTGTTCCGAGTGATTTTCCTAAAAAAATCGTTTTGTTGTATTGTCCATTTTTTAAAACATCTGAAATCACAGGATTAATATCAGCCATCATTATTTTTGTTATTTCTTCGATCGGTTTTTCCATCATTTGATTATCGTAAGAATAATGAATATGGACAACATCGATTTTGTTTTGAAGCATTAACATCGTCGAATAATAAAACAAGGGTTTATCATAATTGTAACCTGAACCTGAAAACATGAAGCAAATTGTTTTGGAACCCTTTTCTATATGTGTATAACGAATCGTTTTGTCGTTTACTTGTATTTCCTTTTTATTTACTTTCATAATTTTCTCCTCCGAAACTTTTATAATTTAATAACATAAATTGCTAATTGTTTAATGGAAAGAGGCTTTTGGGACAGCCTCTTTTTTAATTAATCTAGTTTTCACTCTAAAATAAATGCACTTTTTTGCTTATAAGTGGTAGTGTGTTATTGCACATATTTTTTATATTTCAATCAATATTTTTCCTTGGTAATTACGACTTTCAATTAATTTATGGGCTTCTGCCGCATCCTTAAATTGAATACTTGAGCAATGGGGATAGAAACTTTGTTAGAAGCGAATAGTTCTAAAACTTTTTCTGCAACGGGTGTTAGCCGTGATGGATTATGTTTTCGGGTTGTTCCTAAGCTAAAACCTTTAATATTTCTGCAACTACTGTGAACATCGCTTGTTTTAAAAGTACCAGCTTTACCACTACTATTACCAAATTGAACAAGTGTACCATATAATGCTAAACACTCTAAGCTTTTGCTCGTGACTTCCCCTGCTACGGAGTCAAAAATGATATTTGCACCTTTATTATTTGTTTGCTTTAAAACTTCATCTGCAAATGTTTTGTAGGTGCAAACTATATCAGCTCCTAATGTCTTAACATAATCTGTCTTGTTTAGATTTCCAACAGTACCAATGATTTTTTGAACACCAGCTAATTTTGCCAATTGTACAAGCATTGAACCCACACCACCTGCAGCACTGTGTATAACAATGGTATCTGTTTTTTGCACTTGTCCAATTTCATATAGTAGTATATAGGATAAAATAGATACTGTCGGCATTGTTGCAGCTTGTTCTAATGAAAGATTATCAGGAATCTTAAAAACTAATTGTTCATTTGCAACTACATATTCTGCGTATGATCCGTTTTTTGGAAAAGATATTACCCGTTCTCCTTTTGAAAATTTTGAATTAGGAGAAACTTCTTCTATTATTCCTGCGACATCCAATCCAAGGGTTAAAGGAAAATTCCCTTTCCCTTTATTGCCTAACCGTGTTTTTATATCAGCATAATTCACACTCGCATATGATACCTTTATTAAAACCTCATTTTCACCTATTTTAGGCATTTCAATATCTGTATATGATAGTACATCCGCTCCACCAAATTTATTTTGGATTACAGCCCTCATTTTTTAATCCCCCTTTAAACATTTCCTTTATATTTTATCATATTGTTATAAAGATTAAGAAAATTATGTATGGTTATAACGAGTGTTTGGTATTAAATCAACTAATTAGAAAGACAAAGTACAGCTAGGGGTACCGCTAAATGCCTATCAAGTTAATATTTTGAGGTACTTCCAAAACGAAATTTTTATCTCCTGGCAGTTATTTATGTAAATTCAGTTTGCTTTTTTCATTTTGGGGACCAACCGATATCTTAAGTTGATGGCGATGGGGTGGTATCCCTATATAATCTTTATCTAAATTCATTCTTATAATGGAGCTGAAACTTTTTGTTCTCTTTTCAAACGCAAGAAGCCAGAAGCTGTTAGAACTCCTAAAATCACAAAACATGTACCTACTATTTGGGGTAATAAAATAGTAGAACCAGTTATGATAGAAAGAATCATCGTGACTACTGGAACTAAATTAAAAAATAAAGACGTGTTACTTGCCCCAATAGTAGCCATACCTTTATTCCACCAAAGATAGCCTAATACACTCGTAAATAATGCCATAAATAGAATAGCACCCCAAGCTGAGAACGTAGCATAAGATAAAGTTTGAGGGCTTGGCAAAAAGACCGCTAGTATCGTAAGGCAAAGAGAACCAATTACCATCGTATAAGTGGTTGTCTCCATTGAAGAACTACCATTTAAATATTTTCTTCCTAATACACCGTATAAAGCCCAACATATATTCCCTGCTAAGATAAGTAAATCACCTTTAGAAATAGATAAAGTTCGAATAATTTCTAATGAACCTTGAGTAAGCACCAATATAACACCTACTAAAGCAAAAGCTATGCCAAGCATTTGCTGTTTTGTAATCGGATTTTTTAAAATAAAATATGCAAAAAGTGCAGTTACTAAAGGATTAGTTCCCATAATCAATGCCCCATTTAAAGGCGAAGTATACTTCATCCCTAAAAAGAAAAAAGTGTTGAATCCAAAGATGCCTATAATACCAAGTAAGATATACATTTTCCAATGAGCCTTAATGATTCTTATCTTTATTTGTTTTTGAAATCCCAAGATAAGTACCATAACCAATGCAGCTATACCAAATCGCCATGCTGCAGCACTCGCAGCTGAGAAGTAGTGAACAGAATACTTAGCTAGGTTGAAGGTAGCCCCTGTAAATACAGCAAAACCTATTAACATAAGATATATCTTATTCTTCATCTTGTAAGCCTCCGATCATCGTTTCATATGTCTCTAATTTTACCTTCGCCACATTCATAACTGTTTCAATTTCTTGTTTTTGCTCTTCTAAAAGGAGAAGATGTTTCTTTAAAATATCTATTCTGGTTTGAATTTTTTTTAACTGGATGTCATTAGAATCAATATTTTCTAGAAGACATCCATCCTTCAAAAATTCTTGGATATCTTCTAAAGACATCCCTGTTTGCTTTAACATTTTCATGAATTTAAGTAATCTAATTTCACCTTCTGTATACCTTCTTTTTCCACCTTTTCTTAATGGAGAAGACAATAGACCAATCTTTTCATAATAGCGCAAAGTATGAGCCGTGAATCCTGTTTTTATAGCTACTTCTGATATACTATACATTTCCATTTCCCCCTTTCTTTACATGCTACTACTTAGACATGACTCTAAGTCAAGGGTTAAATGGCAACTAGAGGAAGAAATAATAAAAAGGTACGGAATTTTCCCGAACCTTTTCGTTTAATTTACATAAGTCTAATTATTAGTGGTCAATGATGCATAAAATTATTATTATGGGGTTAATTAAAAGCTTTAGCTTGATGGTGATGGAGCCTCACCATCAAAACGCGAATTGCGTACGCTAAGGAACTTTTCAGTTTTTTACAGGTACACATATTTCGCAATAAGGATTGTTAATCATATCGCCAGTATATCTTTCCAAAATGGGTTTGTTATCAATTTGATATCCTTTACTTTGTAGAGATGGAAAAATATCAGCATATGCTTTTTGAATATCTTCTGCTGTATGTTTGACTTCGTAAATAAGATATTTTCCGCCCGAAAGTTCACTTTCGCAAATTGAATCATCTATTTGATAATCCTTTGAAATCACAATACAAGCATCAAATCTACAGTTTTCAGGAAGTGTTGTCTCAGGGTTATCTTGTGGAATTGCAAGTAGGACTGCTGATTTAAGAAGATTTTTCTCTTTAGCCCATTTTTTTAACTTCTCCATTACTTCAATATTTGCAGGACCATATGGACCAACTCGTCGCACATAAGCAATGCGATAGTTTGGAAGTGTTTCGACTTTAAATTTCATAGATTCTTTCTTCCCTTCTTCATTTATATTTATTTGTTACATTTCGAATGTAGCATGCTTTAAAAATATATACATTTTATTTTTTAAAATTTTTTAAAGTAATAATTTTCTTTCTAAAGGGAAATTTAGTGGAACAATCCAATCTAAAAAGGTCGAATCCTTAGCGTATAGGAATTCGACTTTTTTAGGTTAAACTTCGCTTAGCGTACGAAATTCGCGTTTTGATGGCGATACCCCATCGCTATCAAGCTAAGACTGCATTAGGAAATTTTCAGGGGAGTTTGTTTACTTTTTATAGGGGTAGTGAATTTTCTTAAATTGATGGGCATGGAGTCCTGCCACATGCCCATCAGCTTAAAATTTTGAAGTACCCCCAAATAAATTCCTATAAACAACTATAGAGAAATAAAATTTTCGTTTTTGGGATAATGATTTATCTTAGGTTGATGGCGATACAGTAGGACCCCTAATAAGAAGAAACCATCTTTTTTGTCATCATACTTTACTGATCTTATTTTTAAATACTTTGACTTACTGTTAAACAACTTTTTTATTTTTTGATAGTATCATCAAGGATTATTTGTCATTTCACTATCCGCGATTTTTAATTAATTTCGCTCTAAATATTTTTTCACTTTCGATAAAAATTAAGATAAGCATTTATAGAATTATTAATTCTAATTTAACTCAAAAAAGGACATCAATATAAAATCTGGTTGCTGTAGAAATCCCTAATTTTTTCAGTTCAGGAGTGGCAGCCAGTACAATAGATCCATTTCGACTTACATCTCCAACAACAGCTAATTTTACCTTTAATGGATCTAAACCTCTCACCACACAAGCACAACTGGCGAAAAATGAACACAAATCGATACAGAATATCATTCGATTCATGCATTTTGAGTAATCGAACATCATTCCACCCTCCCAAAACAGAACATTCGTTCTTATTATAAACCCATTGTTTTGTATTATACAATCCTTTTATAAATAATTTTTAATACGAATATGGTACGTGAAATTATATGTAATTCTTCAAAATTCGACCACTGATCAATTTAGTATCTCTTAACTTATTAAACTCATTCTCATTGCTTCATAAATTAAGAAAAGCTTAAATCCATGTGTATCAATGGATTTAAGCTTTTGATTTTATAGGAATACCCTTTGCAACAAGTTGCCATTAGGATAGTGTATCAGCAACTTGTAGCTATTACTATGAATGCTAGATTCCTCAAAATTATTCCATATTTTTCGATTTTCTTTATATTATTCTATGCTTCGTTTTAAAACATAATTCCATATTTATGAACAAAGGTTTAGTTTTATGGAATATTGTACAAGCTATTAGTACGATATTCTCTATTAGGAGGGATTCCCTATGTTTGGGCTAGGAAAAAAAAGAACTCCATTTGGTGATTATTTAGATCGTAGAGGAATTAAACAACAATGGTTAGTACAACGAACTGGATTAAGTAAATCATTAATAAGTGATTTAGCAAATAAAAAAGATCGTGTTCCCACTTTAACATCCGCAACCAAAATTATTAAAACACTAAGAAAATTTGATAAGCGTGTTGATTATCATGACTTTTGGGACATAAATGTTTAATACAACTAAAATATATCGTCCATAACGAACGTTCTCATAAATACATTTTGTTTTACAGCATATTGCTCTAATTTAGATTGCCGATAGTCTGACAGTGTAAAAAAGATAATCACTGGAACAATAGCATTCTGTCTTTTATAGATATCTGTTATATGGCCATATAACTGTATTTTATGTTCATTTGCTTTCATATGTTGCATGCGATCTACCTCTACGAAATGAGGGACTTTATCATCAAAATAGGTTGCATCTGGGATAATTTGATATCGCTGACCCTTGATTGAAAATTCTATAGGTCTTTCTGTTTTCCATTCTGGAAATCCTAGCCACATCCAGGATTCGTTTCTCATTAATATATGCTGTAATTGACTATTTTCCTTTACTGTCCTTGTGATTCCTAATAAATCACGTCCTTTTTTATTTAAATAATATACATGTTCACGAGCTATTTTTGTGATGTGACAATATGGAGTCAGATCCTTTAATACACGATTTGCATTCCGAATACTTCCTAAACAGTGAATGGCTTGCAATTGTCTCCTCGTTGCAAAGTCTAATTTACTCAAAGTGGATAAAATCTCGATTTGCCTCACTTTCTGTTTGAGCGTTTGATGCTTCATGTTGTTTCACCACCTTGTATTGCTTTAGTAAATCCCACATTTCTTTATCCTTCAGATAAGGTACCTGAATTTCTTCTGTACGATCTGTCTTAAACAATGCTCTTCCTGGAAGGGAAGGTAAATCCTCAAGCCCTGGTTCATCCAAAGCAACTTGAGAAGCAATTGCTGTAGGTAACCGAAACCCTAATTTTGCATCAGCATTTTGTTTAATTTGCCTTGGTAATGTATCCGAAGTAGGATATTGAGTGCAAAATATGAGCCGGAATCCTAAACCTCCTCCAACTCGTGCAATTTCAGATAACATCTCCTGGCACATAAATAATAAGTCACGTTGTTTTTTAGGTAAGCCTTGTGTAGGACAAAGGTTTGCTCCTTCATCTACTATGATGAAACAGCGTTCTCTAATTGATGTATCTATGATATTGGTCAAATAAGAATTCTTCATTATCTCAACCTGTCTTATCATATTTTTACGTACTTTAGCCAACATTTCTAACGCTTGTTGTGGGTTTTCAGCTACTTCTACTACTTGGGACAGATCCTTATAAGGACTAAATTCTAGACCTTCCTTCAGATCGATAATAAAAAAACTCACATGTTGAGGCTGTTGTAAAATTAAACTCGTCATCACATTTTTTAGAAATACTGTTTTTCCAAAACGCGTCATACCCGACACGCACATATGCGGTGTGCTCTCAAAGTCATGATAGATGTACTTATCTAACGATTTCCCCATCATAACACGCCATGTTTGCTCCTTTAACAAATCCTTAGACCAATTCCACCTTTCAGGTATTTTTTGCTTAAATACCCGAATATGAAGCTCTCTTTGATGAAACGATATTTTAACAGGTTTGTAGAGTCCTTCTTCCAATACTTCAGCTAACTTTTTGATTAGCTGACTTGGGACACCAAGTGGTAACTTGTAAACATAATTCTTACTTATGGCATCTTCCATTTCCTTTATGAAAATCGGATATTGTAATTCCCCTTTATGCTGAACACAGATCTTTGTAATTTCAAAAAAGGTTGCAATTTTTTTCTTATCACTCATTCCTTTACCTTGGCAAAAATAAGCTACTGTTATAAAGGTTGCTGGAATTAATAAAAGTGATAACATTTCCTCCATACCTCCTTAAGGTAGTTGAGCCTGTATGGATGCTTAGAAAAAACACTTAAGATGCGCTATTATAATTATTTTCGACTACCAGATAAAATACTAACGTAGAAACACATCTAGTATATCCATTAGCACATACCAAACGCTCCCAATCAATAAGCATTTGAGACCCGCACGTAGCAACCAATCTGGAAGGTAAAGACCTTTCCTTTTCAGCAATTTAATCCCTAAAATAGAGACTCCTGTCACACCATACACAACTCCTAACTCTCCAATGATTGTCATGTTAATCCCATCCTTTTGGTTTAATGGACAAATTCCCTTTACGATCCCTGTAGAGTTGGTAGTCATCTAATAACTCATTCCAGGACAAAGCATGTTCATCCCCATACAGATCCTCTTCAATGTCTTGACTTAAATAATAGTACGCCCGATATTGTCGATCCAGATACACTTCATGTCTTAACATGTGGTCTCGTATAGCACAAAGATTTCCCTCTTTTTTTGTTTCTTTGTACATTTGTCTAAGCATTTTTGAAGAATATAAATAAGGTGTACTATACAGCATTTGATATTGGCTCATATCCTCACCATCCACATAAAATTCTAGATGCATTTAATACATATGATAATGGCTTCCTTTTTCGAATTTGTACCACAAAAAAGTACAAAAATACGCCATTCCCATTTTAGAATGACGTTCGACAATAATCTTTATAAGACTTCATAGCTTTTTCCAATATTTCAGTTACAAAATTAGTTTTACCTAAGCTATAATTCGTTCGATCTTTTGCGTTTTTTGCCAAATCTTTTTTTAACTGTTCATATTCAATAATAAACTGTTATTGCACTAATGGGTGCTTTAGTACAATAAGGCTCCTAGAAATGATCAAACTTTATTATAAAAATTATATACTTCATTTAGAGAATTAAGTCCCTTTTGATCAATCTTTTTTCAAAATGGAGTTTTTTTGTTCGCTACTAATAATGGATTAACTGTTTCTTTTTTATCAATCTTGATTATAAAGCTACAATAGATCTGTTGATTGATAATTGAAACACAAACATAAGTAAAGAGCCTATTTTATTTAATATCCAAAATAGGCTCTCTCACATTTCTATAAATATATATTTGACGATTACATCTTTTCTAATATCATTTGTCTCTCATACCACTTTGACATTTTTTCAACTGCATTAGCTGATAAACGCTTGGTTTGTCTATTGCAAAATCTAGATAACGTAGGTGCCGATATTTTTATTTCTTTTGCAAGCTCTCGTATACTTATATTATCAACATTGTGTCGATCTAGTATTTTTCCTCGAACAACTTCTTCATCAAAAATGTCAGGTTCTTTACTAACTGTGCTTTGTGGCATATCAATAATATCTTTAGTCTTTTCACTATATTCTATTGTTGTTTCATTATTATTCTCTATTTCTAATGTTTTTTTCTTTGGTAAATTGTACATAGACTTAATTAATTCTTCTGGCGGAAGAATAGTAATATTTAAATCGATCCAATAATCTTTGAACCAATTTTTCTTATTTAAACGTTCTTCATCTAATGTACTTGAATACTCCCACTTAGAGATCACATTCTCTCTCTCTAAATCAGTAAGAACATTCTCTAAGTGTTCTCGAATACGACTTGGTTTCCATGTAAGTGGAATTGCCATGACAGCTAATAATCCTTTATCGCCTCCAATGGAGTATGGGCGCTTTAAAGTAGAATATATTTGCCTAATTCTCCATTGCCATGTTAAATAACGAATTAAGCGTTTATGATATTTATGTCGATAACTATTATATTCAAGTGCCTTTTTAGATAATAAAGCTGTAGTATTATTTGAACCATATAAATAACTTGATAAAAAGCTTCCAGGTTTAATTCGGCAGGATTCAATACCCATATATTCATTTGTTGTATTATGTCTCCATAATACAACTGAATCTAAAACAAATAACCTTTTAATTACTTCCCTTTTTACTTTATATTCCTCATCATTTTCATTTTCATCATTTAAAACAACTACTTCGTTATCATCATTTAAATATATAAAAATGCTCGCTAAAGCAGCAATCCTCTTAGCAACCTTAATTTTATCTTCAGGTCTATAATATTCTCCCTTACTTACTTTCTTTTTAGGTACATTACACATATCCAACACTTGCTCATATGAAAATTCGATGAACTCGTCCGGTGACTGAGCTTGAGCTAGCCATTGTATAGTAATTGAATCTAATACATCCGCTGTAAGATCATCCATATTACTCATTACATCATTAACTAAAGTGTTCCACCGGGACGCTTCATCATCTTTAATCAGCTTCAAATCCTCATCCCTATGAGAAGAAAGCTGAGCTATCGCATTACTTTCTTTCGTTTCAATCGGATAAGATTTAACACCTATATTTGAATCCTCTTCAAAATGATTCTTGGAGATCCCGTCACGTAATTTAAAGTAAACCGCAGAATTATTGACCTCAAAATAATCTTTATCATCTGTTTCATCTTTGTTTTCTTCTACCTGAATTACTATTTCATCACTTAATTTTGGCTTGTTATCATTTTTAAACTCTTCTGTTAAAAGATGTTCAATTTCTGAATGGATTTCGTTCTTATACTGGTTCAACTTAATAGCAATTTGTAGTGAGGTTATTCCACTTTCATTCTTTTTACTAAGCCACGATACTAATGCTGAAAAAGATGGTGAAACATATTGTGATGTTACAACCTTACTACTATCTTTTTCTACGTCTGCACTAAAAGAAGTCCATTTCTCCCAAATTGCTTTGTTATTTCCATATAAAGGTTCAGATATTAACAAAGCATCAGTAAACAATTGTGCTAATTTCTCCACGCTGTCACTCCTTTCTTTCGTACATTCCTTTCAAACAAACCAATATTTAGCGAATTATATATAAATCATTATTATTTTCTGGTTCTGTTATGTTCAAAAAAATAATGAAACACTTTTGTCTTGTTTGTACAAGTGAAATAACATTTATTATACATTACCAACCAATATGCCATCAATTAATCTAACGAATTAATAACTGAAACACTTTTGGACATATTGTTAACCTTTTTTATAAATATGAAACACACTTTTTCCCTTATCACTTCTCTACCATACTCTTATATAAGCTTTTACATGAATAACACGTATATAATGAGCTAGATTCATTCATATCTATTTGAAACAAACAATTGAAACATCTTTGTCATATCCTTGACCTAAAATTCAAAAGATGAAACATTAGTTAATTTTTCTTATTTTGAATATATATTTTCAATTTTTTTTTAACATCCCATAAACTCATATATATCAAGCGTTTTACCTTCTATGTACAAAGCGGATCCTAGATCACCCTGAAACATTTTTGCCATATCCTTGACCTTATCAAATATAAGAAACACTTATAAACCCTTATGTATCAAGGTTTTATAGGTGTTTCTTTCTTTTTTCCCCTACATATAAAACATGAAACACTTTTGCCATATCCTTGACCTTGTAAATTTTAAAACATGAAACGGTTTTTGCCATATCCTTGACCTTATATCCTTTTCAATTTTCTTATAACCCTTCATACCACTACATTCAATGGATATCCCCATAATAAATGACTCATATATGAACATGAAACACTTTTGCCATATCCTTGACGTAAAAACATGAAACATCTTCATTTATCCCTTATATATCAACGTTTTTCTACTGTTTCACTAATAATTTGACACATCTAAAACATGAAACGGTTTTTGCCATATCCTTGACACAAAAAAAAATAAAGAAAATCCTGTATCCCTTGTCACAACTGGTTTTATGTCGTGTTTCATATTCTCAAAATTCCCCTTAAAGGAGCACCTTTCAGCAATTTTCGATTTGTTATAATCAAAATTGGTATATTTTATAGTATCCTGGCATATATTTCTGAGTTTACAGGTAGGAGGTGAAAAAGATGGGAAAATCATTTATTATTCATAACCAACGTGGTCTAAATGGACAATCTACAAATGCAGTATTAGTAACACTGAAGTCTTGGCAAAAACTTGTTGAAACTTTCGAGGAGAAATACTACAGCTATAAAGATACATACCTTGAAGATCTACTGGATCAAATGACATATGAAGAACGTGTTGCAGATGTAGATGGCTTTGTAGAACAGGCGAAACCATCTTTTTCACGTCGTACCCTGTCTGCTGTTTCTGAAACTATGGGACGAAAACATAAATTATATGGTATTACAAACGCAGATTTAGAAGTCTTCTTATACCTACACAAGAAATGTTACACAAATGGGGTTATTCCAAATGTAACAGTACATATGATGTGGGAAGATTACAAGCAATATAAAGAAGAGTTTGCTTACATACAGCATTCTCAATTCTACATTGCGTTAAAAAAACTAAGTCTACATAACATTGTCACGATTGAAAAGGAATTAGATGGCCGCTATACCATTAAGCTAACTCATTTTATGAATGAAGAAACTGAAAAGGCAAACCCTTATGTTTATATTAGCCCAGTGGTATTTACAAAGGCTTTCTTTGGGCTGTCAATTGCAGCTAAGAAATTATTCTTGGACATTGCTATGCAACAGCACAGAGAAACTACACTAAAACGTTCCTTGGACAAACAGGATGAAAGAGGAAATAAAACTCATTTTGGTGGAATGTACCGCTTTTTACATAAGAAATACCCGCATCAACTCCGTGCCGTCATGACAGAATTAACAACTGCACTACCATGTACAGGAACTCCCCTATTCAAAATTTGCAAATTACAAAAAGGGGTTAATAATAAAAAAAGATATACGACTTTATATCTCTCCTTACATACGGATTTCTTATGTACAAAAGAAGCAGGAGAAGTACAGTATCGTGATCCATTCACGCCAAAGGTTACTTATGCTCGTAAAGCTCGTTTTATTGAATCTGTGCTACAAGATATGAATATTGGTGAATTTACAAAAGACATGAATAAATTTATTCATGTACTTAAATATACATGCCACCGACAAATTCGTAGTGTAATTTATAGCTTGCGTGACATGATAGATCGTAATGAGGAATATCCAAGTAAGTTAGTATATACACTGAAGAAACTATTAAACCAAACGTCACAATATCAAATTCTTGATACGGCGGCTAAGGAAGGTATCTATCCTCTTATTACACAACATGTACCTAAAGAGCAAAAAGAACAAGCTGTATTTGATTTCGGATTGCATTTCTCTATGTACTCACTTCGAAACATCAAAAAGTTGTTCCGTAAAACGTATGAATTACTAAAATACAAATTTGCTGTACCTGTTACAGAGGAATCGTATCACCGCAACTATCTAAAGTATCAAGAAGAAACGTTGTTTAGAAAGTACGCCTATGAACAAGGTACAAATCTAAATGCTTATATGGCTTTAGAAATTGAAATACGTGAGCTTTTAAAAGCAAGAGGACATAAAGAACGCTTTATTCCTAGTGATGTTCGCGAATTGTTCATTGAAAAGATAGATAGATTACCTAAAGAAAAGCTTCGTGTTATTGAAGTACCGGATGACTTCAATTTGATTACATTTATGCGTGCCTTTGAAATGTTAATACGCACTGGTATTCAAGTAACAACAGCTGAACAAGTACTTGAAGTAATAGAAACCAATTAAAAATACTCCGCTCTCTATTTTTGAAAAAATTAAAAGTAGAGGGCTATTCGTGTTTGTTCCATTATTTGAAAGCCTTGCACTGATTCCTAATAACAATCAACTTTCGTCGATTCTATTAATAATAGAGTCTTTTTTTATGCAATCCTATACAACAACTGCACTGTAACTGACTAAATTTCCACACATAATTTCATATAAACACGTTATGAGCTGCCTTAATGCATTCAAATACCTACAAATAATCGCAAGAAAAAATTAAAGTTTTGTGTATAAGTAGATAAATATAGTCAAATGTGAATAACATAATACAATAATCACTGATATAAAGGTATTCTAGTAACTTATCTATCAAAAATCATCAATATTTGTGTGAGTACTGTGATAAATTCGGATTATGTTAATTATTTAGCACCTAATGTGAACATTTTGTGGGTAAATAAAATAAAATTGTGGAAATACAGTGGATTAATACTGAATTAAGCGAATGAATAAATATGTTTAATAATGCATTAATTTGTTTCATTTTTTATGTAGAAATATATGTTTTTGTTTATGATTATTTGTAGTTTTTATATCAATATTATGCCTACTTTTCCGTTGTTAAATACTACTATTTTTGATTTTTTACGCTATAGCATCTTCAGAATCCTTGTGACAGTAAGAGAAACCTCCTATTTACTTGTCCTATAAAAGTTTTATCTTTATATTTTAAATATATATAAGATATATATTTATATTAGATTTTATTACAGAATTAGTTTGTTACTTGGGATAAGTTATACCTCATATAAATATATGCATAACTTAAAAAAATATTAGAATTAATAACTTAACAGGGAAATGTTAGATTTAAATAGCACAATGAATAGATATATTGTCTATTTGTTAACTAGTCATATAGAATAACGATTCTTTCATAATTAGAACCCTAAAACGAGAAGTTTAGGGTTCTTTTTTATAATTTATAAAATATAAGAGATGTTTTAGACTTGATGCTTCCTCCTAATTATGTAAGTACAAACTATACAATATGTAACTTCTAACCATTCTTCCTTAATCTTCTTCTCTCTTTTTCTAACCGTCTAAAAATCACACATATAACACCACCCGCCACTGTAAACAGAATGCCAGGCACCAATAATAAAAGTCCCCCTCCACTCATCCAAATTAACGCTATTCCTAAAATCAAACATATAATTCCAATTATCATCTGACCTCTTTACCACCCTTTACATAAAATTTCCCCATGTTTGTAAAAACATTCTGATGAAATTATACCTCTTCACTTATAACAAACTCAACACTACTAAACTATCTGTTTCTCCCCCTTTCCTTCAAGAAATAAAACCCTACGATTCCATTTTTTCTCATACTATATATAATAATATATAGTATGATGGAATAAAAACGGGAGGAGATTATTATGGCAACGATTGGAATTGACCTAGGAACAACGAATAGTTTAGTAGCCTATTGGACGGATCATGGTGCAGCCCTTATCCCAAATGCACTTGGCGAATATCTTACACCATCTGTCATCAGCGTTGACGAGAGCGGTGAAGTTTTAGTCGGACGCATTGCCAAAGAACGGCTGATTACCCATCCGCACGTTACAGCATCAACGTTTAAGCGATTTATAGGAACAGAGAAAAAATACGAGTTAGGTATGTATACATTTTCTTCAGAAGAACTTTCATCTTTTATCATTCAATCTTTAAAACAAGATGCAGAAGCTTATTTAAACGAAGCGGTTACTGGTGCTGTCATTAGCGTACCTGCTTATTTCAACGATGCTCAGCGCAAAGCGACAAAACGAGCTGCTGAAATTGCTGGATTAAAAGTTGAACGTCTCATTAGTGAGCCAACGGCAGCTGCTATCGCTTACGGACTGTATCAGGAAGCGGCAGAGACAAAATTTCTTGTATTTGATTTAGGCGGCGGAACATTTGACGTGTCCATTTTGGAATTATTTGAAGGAGTGATGGATGTTAAATCGATCGCCGGCGATAATTATCTTGGAGGTGAAGACTTCACAAACAGTCTCATGTCCTTTTTTTTAGAGTCACACCAGTTCGATTCCGATTCCCTTGACTCAAAAACGCTATCTTTAATTTATGCACAAGCAGAACGTTGCAAACTTACATTATGTAATGAGCCTGCCGCGATTATGAAAGTCGTTATTCATAATGAGACGTATGAAACTCGCATTAACAGAAGTGAATTTGAAAAATTAGTAACCCCGCTTCTCTTACGGCTTCGCTATCCGATTGAACGCGCACTTCGCGATGCGTCGCTAAACCCTAAGGATTTAGATGCTGTCATTCTAATTGGCGGGGCGACAAGGATGCCGCTTATCAAATCCGTCATTTCTAAAATGTTCGGACGCATGCCTCATGCGAATATTAATCCTGATGAAACGGTTGCTTTAGGTGCTGCGATTCAAGTTGCTTTAAAAGAACGAAACAAAGCACTAGAAGAAGTTATCTTAACGGATGTTTGTCCATATACGTTAGGAACTAGTGTTGTTCAAGCATTAGGAAATGGACAACAAGGATCCGGATACTTCTTCCCGATTATTGAACGAAATACACCGATTCCTGTAAGTCGAGTGGAACGACTTTATACTGTCAATGATAGACAACACTCCATACTTGTCGATGTTTATCAAGGAGAAAACCGCTTGGTTAAAAATAACTTAAAACTTGGCGAACTTAAAATTAAAGTCCCTCCTGCTCCTGCTGGACAAGAGGCGATTGACATTCGTTATACATATGACATAAATGGCATTCTCGAAGTCGAGGTAATAAGTACAACGACTGGAGAGAAAAAAAGAGCAATTATCCAACAAAACGCCGGAAATCTTACAGAAAAAGAAATTGAAGCTAGACTACTAGAATTGAAAGAAATTAAAATTCATCCACGAGACCGGTCCGAAAACCGATTGCTGCTCGTAAAAGGCGAACGGCTCTATGAAGAGTTACTCGGTGACGAACGCAAAAAAGTCGCGATCTTGTTACAGCAATTTGAAAATGCGCTCACAACGCAAAATGATAAAAAAGTGAAAGAAGCCGCTCATATATTAAAAGAGCATTTAGAGAATATTGAAAGGTGGATCAGTCATTCATGAGCATTTGGGAAACGTTAGAAATTGAGCCTACCGATAATGTTGCAGCTATTAAAAAGGCTTATGCAAAACTTCTAAAGATTTATCATCCCGAAGACGATCCTGAAGGATATCAGCGGCTGAGAGAAGCATTTGATAAAGCGATAAAAAGCGCAAAACAAATGAAGACTGCACCTCCCTTTCAACTAGAAAAAACGGATGAAAACGAAGAGAATTCCTATATCCACCCTGTATCTCCTACATGGATGGATGGTGACGCTGAACTTGCCGCCACTCTCGTTTCAGAACATCCCGTTTACGCATTTACGGAAAAAATCGAGACGCTGTATAACGATTTCTTTGCACGAATCGAACCGAAAAATTGGGAAGACTTATTAAGTTCCGATGTGATATGGGACGTAGAACATGCGGCAGTGATTCAAGATAGATTAATAGAATTTTTACAATATCATTACCATTTCCCCTGCTCGATTTGGGAACTTCTCGACAATGTATTTCGCTTTAGTGAACAAAGAGAGGAGTTGAAATTTGAATATAGTGAAGAAACAGTACAGTTTTTGCTAGAGAGAATTAGCGGCGAGAAAGAAATGCGTTATGATGTTTTCAAGAAAAGTGATGATTTAGATTTTGAAGCGTATTTTCATTTACGTGAAGAAATCCAGCTCACACTTATGAATAATAACTTAGAAGCAGCAAAAAGTGCACTCGATTTTGCATACGAGCTTTATCAAGAAGATCCGGAACTTTTACGCATGCAGGGCATTTATTATTTGCGCGTAGAAAATAAAGAACGTGCGTTACAATCATTCAATGACATACTTGCCATTTACCCGGATGACCTAGATGGTTTACTTTATCGGGCCCAGATTTACTATGACCGCGGGCAGTTTGCAGATGCTATCAAGGACTGTGAGCATTTACTGTCGATTGAGCCGGAGCATATGGACGCACAATTCTTAATAGTGAAGCATTCGTTCGAATCAGGTGATATAGAAACTGTAGCCACTAGGGCGTTGGATGTGGTAAAGCGTTATGTGGAACGCTTCGAATTTCGTTCATACTGTATTCGAATTCACACTGAAATTCCAGAGAAGAGACAGAAACAAGAAATAAATATGAAGTTTATTATCCGCTATGCGCTATACTTTTTATTTCTATTTATTAGCCGCACCTGGGTTTATTTGCTCTTTATGATTCTTATTGTTTTAACCCCATTACCATCTAAATATGCATTACTTCTCCTACTCCCACTTATTTGGGAAGCATGGAAATTCGTTAGGCTTAAAACATTCGCATAAGGAGGAGACAGAATGCCTGTTTTATATAAAAGAAAACGAGAGAAACAACTCGAACTATATTTCCGCTGCCTGTCTTCCGTTTGTTTGAATTGCGTTTACCTTACAAACTATTTTACCCGATATGAATTTACCCTTATCAGAGACCGCTTTATTGGGAAACGTTTTTTGAAGAACGTGTTATGGACATGGCAAATCGAAAATTCGACGGAGTTAAAAGAGAAAATCATTTGGTTTTTAGAAGAAGGGACACGGCATGAATTTAATCGTATACGCCATCAATTGACTCCTCTTTCCGAGGCAGCGCGAAAACAATTATCGAAAGACCATCCTGACCATGAAAAACTTTATATTGCTAATTACGGATTACATATTTTGACGGATTCAGGAATTGCAGCGTTTGATTATGCATGGTGTATCTGTTTATGTCGGATCGGTAGAAGACTCGGTTATTTATCAAAACAGGAAGCAAAGAACTTTATGATACAGGCTGCACGACTTTCACAACATTCTTATTCAGACTGGCACGAGTATTTTAACGCCTTTCGTATCGGCAGCCACTTTAACGCAAATGATACAGAATTCATAAATAAAGATAAGTATAATATTAATTACGTATCGTACTTGTTTGATTATAAAAAAACTCTATTGAGTGTTGTTCCATGGGAAAATAATCTACTTAAAGATTTAAGTTAAATCATGCTATGCTTCTTAACCAAATTGATAAAAAATCCTAGGAACTATGATTTCCTGGGATTTTATTTACATATAAGGTATTTGCTGAACTACTCACCACTTAACGTCCTTGCGGACTGTTTGAAGTGGAAGATTCCTAAGTACAGAGTTCTATTGAACTCTAATGGATTAGGCTATCCCCGTAGTTCCTACGGTTAAGAGACGAATTGCCTCATTTCTCAGATTGAGTGCTGCATTTTGATCTCGATCGTGATGTGTGCCGCAAGAAGGACAATCCCACACACGAATTGTTAGATTATTAACGTCTTTGTTTTTGAATCTACAATTGGAACATAGTTGACTAGAAGCAAATGTTTTAGATACCACGACAACTTGTTTACCATACCATTTCGCTTTATATTCCAACATAGCTCGAAATTGTGACCAAGATACTTCACTAATCGCTTTTGCAAGCTTTCCATTTTTGAGCATGTTACTGACTTGTAAGTCTTCCATACCGATGACATCGTGGTTTTTGATGATTTCAGTAGAGAGTTTATGTAAGTAATCAGCTCTTGCATTTGCAATATGTTCATGGATTCGTGCAACTTTCACGCGTTGTTTATTCCAGTTCGAAGAACCTCTCGTTCTTCTGGAAAGGATACGCTGTGCTCTCACTAACTTTTCTTCTAATATACGGAAGAATTTAGGGTTCTTGTATGTTGTACCATCAGAAAGAATGGAAAAATCTTTTAATCCAACATCAATTCCACAAGTGGATTCAGTTTTAGACATTTCTTGTACGTTTGTTTCGACAAGGACAGATACAAAATATCTACCACTTGGGTTGCTTCGAATCGTTGCATTTAAAATACGCCCTTCTACTTCACGACTTTTGGCAAAGCGGACAAGGCCAAGTTTCGGTAATTTCATTTTGTTACCTACAATTGCAATATTTCCGTTTGTTTGCTTGGTTGTGTAGGATTGAACTTTATTATTTTTAGACTTAAATCGTGGGATATCATTCTGTTTCTTGAAAAAACGTGAAAAAGCATCTGCGAGGTTTTTCAATGTGGATTGAAGGGCAATACTATCGACTTCTTTTAACCAAATCGTATCCTGTTTTTTCTTTAATTGGGTGAGCTCGGCAGAGCAAGAAGGATAGGTTAATCCTTTTCTTGTTTCTTTATAGGTATTATTCCAAAGAGCAAGAAAATGGTTAAATACAAAGCGACTGCACCCAATGGTTTTAGCAATTAATATTTCTTGTTCTTTATTTGGATAGATACGAAATTTATATGCTTTATTTACTAACATGGGTTGCACCTCACTTTTTTTGTATGATGCCTACAGTATACTAAAAAACGTAGGCTTACGCCTACCGCCATTCATCTCCCACCTAAAATTGGTGTTTCACACCTTCCCATTTTTGAGGAAGGAGCCTTCTGTCGGAAAAAGATAAATAAAAAAAGACCTAGCTTGGTAAAGATAGATAGCTAATAAGAGTATCTAGTTCTCAAGAAGCCCCCACTTCAAACAGTCCGTAAGGAACGTTAAGTAGCGGGTAGTTCACAGAAGTTATTGAGTAAGTTATTGGTAAGCAAGAATGATTTTGTAGATATGAAATTAACAACATTCACAACTAAATTTCTAGAAATGACTGAAACAGATAATGAATTAGATTCAAAAGAAACACATTTTTTCTTGCTGTATGTGCAACTTTGGGAACCAACAACAGAGTTAAATGAAGAGATGCATCAATATAACATGACATTGACAACTTCTCCCCTAACAAGAAATGAATCATATAGAACCAAACAAATGAACAAAAAAGATACTCAGGATAAGCTGTTTCAGGTATTAAATGAAAGTGATTTAGCAGTATAAGTATTATTAATGTAATGCTATTACAGCATTGCATTTTTTGTTATCAATAATAAGGAGTTTATATAAGCTTTATATATAAGCTTTATATGTAAGTCCTATATAAACTCCTTATTATATTAATATTGATATAAAATTGATATGTTAAAGGTTAAACTCCTTTTATATTAAGGTTTTATTATACGTTGTATAAATAAAATGTATATATACAGCGTATAATAAAATGTGTTATTTAATATGTGAGTTTCATGTTAACGTATTGTGCTGTTTTTGGGGCTTAATATAGTAATGATAGTGAAATCTATTCTATTAAGAGCTTAGAATGTGAATCACATGAAATATAAGATTAATATAGTATATATACACTGTATATATACGCTGTATAAATGAAAGCTTGTGAAATAAAGGGTTTTCTAATAATGGAATTTATAGGTTCTATATATAAGTTTTATATATAATGACTTGATATACGCCTTATAATGATGTACTATGTTTCTAGGAATAATTAACCAATGGTTTAAGGGGGGGACAACTTGAACGAGGTTTTAAGCGAGAAGTATCAAACGATAAAATTTACAGATGAAGTAGTGAACATGTTCGCAGATATTCTTGAACAAGATGAGATACTATATAGTGTATTTCTATACATAGGAAACATCGTTAATAAACAATTTCAAGAAACCAAATACATGAGGGGCATATCAATTAATGAAATAGTAGAAAATGTAGTCATAGATAGGAGAGTAAAGAAAACAAAAGGCAAATCTTATTCATTAGAGGTTGAACGCACAAATATATCAAGACGTTCGGCTGAAATAAGTGTTAGTACACTATCATCAATGTCTTTAATCTATGAAAAGTCTATGCACCCGTATAAATTTTTAATCTCAACTTATAGAGGACAACAAGTACTTATTGAGTTAGGGAAAAGAAAAAAAGTAAATAAGTAAATAAGGAGAGATAAAATAATGGCGAAAAATTTCTTGAAGAATGAAGTAGCAGTTAAGATGACGATGGTTGGTTTTGGTCAGGCTGGTACTAGAATGGTAGATAAATTTGCTGAATATAAACATACAGATGGAACATCAGTATATAACTGCTTAGCATTAAACAGTAATGATGGAGATCTAGCAGAACTAAAAAATGTACCAAAAAGCAACCAAGTTTCACTTAAATTAGGTGGTTTAGGTAAAAATCCTGAGCGTGCAGTAAAGGTACTTGAATCAAATGATGAGGCAAAAGAAAAATTAAAAGATTTTATCACGGAACGTGTAAGACCATCTGATGAACTTGTGTTATTCTTTGCAGGCTTAGGTGGAGGAACAGGAACTTCTACAATCATTAAGGCGATTGAAGAGTTTTCCGCTTTTCATAACAAGCCTGTAATTAGACAAGAATTACAAAAAGTTGCACAACAATACCCTATGGCAGAGATAAAAGCAGATCAAGCAAAATTTGCGAGAATCGCTTTTGAAAATGCTATTGAGCGTAAAGATTTTATTAAAATGGGGATTGTTGTAACACTTCCAGTAAGAGCAGATGGACCGGATGTACTAAGACAAGTTAATAAATTTTCTCAGGAGATTTGGAAATTAGCTAATGATAAATCAAAAGGTGTAGCATTTGTAGTATTTGCTGATAATCAACACTTTTATGATGAATTTAAAGAGCTAAATGAAAATGAGAAAAAAGGTATTGCTAATTCACGTGATTATGCAAATCAACGCATTAGTGAAATTATTCATGAATTAAATACAGCTGCAAATGGATCAGGAACATCTGTAATACTTGATTCTCAAGACTTTAAACGTATTTTACTTGAGAAAACAGGTTGTTTAGTAATTAATAAGGTTTCACGTAATATGAACCAGATTGAAAATAGCCATGCAATTGTAGAAATGTTTAAAGAATCATTAAGAGGAAGCTCTTTCCATCATCCAATTGATTTAATGAAAAAGAATAACGATGGTTCTGTTGAAGCATCAAAAGTGCATCATTTTGGTATGCTTGCTATCCTAGATGAACAAAAAAACATTGATGATTCCTTCATGGATGATGCTAAAGTAGAAGTCTCAAATAATTTACCTATAAACGGTACTGTTTTTAATGGATATTTAGTAAGTAAGAATGATTTCTTGGGAAGTGTATATACGTTTTATAAAACTGATGCATTACCATCAAGATTATCTAAGGGATTAGTTGAAGAGTTTAATGAATTTAAAGAGAAGCAAAGTCAAATTCAGTACAAAAAGTCTCAAATTAGTACGATAGAAAGTATAGATGAGGATGAGGACTTAGGTTTTGCCTTTGGTGATTTTATCGATATGGGTAGTGACGAAGAAAATACAGAAGCTGAAGCCAATGAAGATGCTGAATTAGCGGACTTTTTAGATCCAGATAAGATGTTTGGTACTACAAAATAAGAAAAAGTCTGGAGCTCGCTCCAGACTTTTTCTTATTCCACCGTCGTATTCATGAGAGATTTCATATAATTAATGATATTATCATGTATGTACTGCTCAATGAAGAGTTGCTTTTTAGCTAAATCTTCTTCTTTTTTAAACCATCCTACCTTTTTAATACGTTCCTCATCAGGTTTGCTATTCCAGAGGCCTTCTGCTTGCTTTCTTAATTCCTGGCGTGCTCTATGTTCAATAATGAAATTATCTAGTCTTTCTTGACGTTGACGTATCTTTAAAGCTTCTGCATCTTCAGGTTGTGGTAGCTGTTTTAATATATTTTCTATCTTCTCTTCATACTGAGATTCAATATTTTTTATTTTTTCTTCTATTTGCTTATTTACCATTTTTTCAATGATTTCTGCAGTTGCTTGAAGGTTTAATTGGGTAGATACTTCATTTGCTTGATTCTCTAGTGGTACTGGTCTTAAATCAAATTGATGTGGTAAAAGTTCAATAATAGCATCTAAAGACCACTTCTCATCTCTTTTTTGTTTTATAAAAAGAGCGATTTCAAGATCTAAAGTATTATAGAGCTTTTCGTTTGTGTTATGGGTTCTTAAAGTTTCATGTAGCCCTTTTTCTTCTAAAATATTGAACCAATTATACACTGTGTTATGGTGACGTCCGACTAATTTAGAGAATTCTGTTATCCTCCATGCCTTTTCAAAAACATTATCGTTTAATATATCATCATCGCTTTTTTGATCAATCATTGTCCTACCTCCTTGAAAAAATCATCAAATACACACTTGAATTAAAATTAACATGTGGACTGAAATTAACATGTTAATAGTTATTTCGATGATATCAATGCAAATACCTAAGTTAGTAGGTATTTGCATGAAATGTGAGATTAACATATAACCAAGAGTGTATTAACAAAACATTGACTATAAATCTACAATTTGTTTAGAACGTCAATGTTTTGTTAACTAAAAACATATAAATATCAATGTTATATTAATGATAATAAGTATATTTTGCGCTAGAAATGCGGCTTATAGTTGCCATGAGATTAACATATTAAATTGCTTATTATTAATGATAAGGAAATATAAGTGTTTTGTAAACAAATTATGAGGATATATTGACTGCGTTCTGTGGAAAATGAGAAAAGTAGGTTATTAAATTCCAATTTCAATGTATAAAAAGATACAAAAAGGCAATACTACTAATGTGATGATGCTAGTAGCTAAATAATACTAGTAAATTATTGATCCTTTAATCTTTTAAATAGAGTTAATGTTTCTCTAGCCCTGTTATTCTTATAGAAGTGATATGAATAGTATGTTCCCTGTTATGATTAGTATTGATTTCATTGTTTATTTTATATAAAACTGCAAGAGTATTTTGTCATGATATAGAATTTAGTTGGTTCAATATATCTAATTTACCACTAGTAAGCTTATATAAAGCGCACAAAATATTATGCTCATTGAATATGGATAATGTTTAGCTTATAGCGCGAACTTAACTGTTGTTTATAGGATGATTTAAGCAAATTAGAGAGATTGAGGTTGATATGTTAGATGCTTGGGCAATCTAGTATCTCAAACACCTTGAAAACAGACATTAACATGAAAAATGAAATTAACATGTAATGAAGAGTATATCGACAAGACATTACTATAAAAACAAAATATATTATCGTTGTTAATGTTATATCAACTAAAACTACATGCACATCGATGATAGTGAGTTAATTATGTATTAGTAAAACAACTTAAGATTACTATGAGATTAACAAAACAATCTGTACAGTATTTATAAAAAGAAAAATAGAGATTTATACATAAAATATGGATGATATTAAAACTTTGTAATAACATTAAGCTGGATACGAATTGCTACGCTGCTAATATTGGTGATATTAATCTTTAATTATGTCTTATCACAGTAAAAAGAATCGATCCGGTGCTTTTAGAATCCTTCATTGATAAGTTAGATGTAAAATTTCATAAATAGTATATTTGTGTATGGTAAGCATTTTTACGCACTTGAGTACTAAATATTATTCAGCCGGTGGATTGAATTTTACTTTTGTATATATAATTTAGGTTCATTAGAGAGAATGACATTAACATGAAATGTGAAATTGATATGTAATAGAACTGATATTAACAAGACATTAACTGTAGTGATGAAAGCCTCTTTAGTTGTTAATGTTATATCGATTATAAATGTATAAATATCGATGTTTTTCGTTCTGTGGAAATTATATATAGTTGATTCTTGAGTCTTCATTAAAATTTAAAGTGATTCAAAACAGTATTTGATAATGATTTGTACGTTTTATAGTTTATTTAAACGAATAGCAGTAATCTACCAGAGGTTATTTATAGAGTATCTGTGAAGGTGTTTTCTTTTTTACAACTATATATACTTTACAAGGGGATATTCGTTTTATAGTTTTTTTTCGATCAGTGCTAATGGCCTGTGATTTATTAAGAGTTTAGAAAATATCCTTCTATTAATATATTCATTAACTTTAAATCAATATTAGTTTAATAATTAAGTTATTGTTGATATGAAATTAACATTTTTATCTTTGTTTTCGTTAACATGTTAATGTCTGTTGATATGTTAATGCTAATTATCGTGCTGTAATCAGTGAATTTGTTTACAAGACATCGATATTTTGTGAATTATTTCTCACTTAACCCCTTTGTGTTTTTTTGAAGTGAAGGTTTCTTGGAAAACAGATATTTGTAAGCTATTAATATTTATTTTCTCCAATCGTATGTGTAAATATAATCGAGTAGTTGAAGAATTTTGTGTATTAGAGATTGAAAGAAAAATGTAGCTTGTTTACATAATGATTATTATGGTTTGTTTTCAATAAATAAACTCAGTATTTAAACTTATAATTTACATACTTAAGGTGGATGTAATTGAGAGAGGAACACGCATCGCGCAAGACTTTATAGTGCCAGTAGAAACAGCGTACTTTGTAGAAGTGAGAAGAACTAAATGGACGGATCAATACAAAAGTGAACACTTAATCCCGAAACAAGCATACTTAGATAACGGATGGTGATGAGAATACAGATGCGGAATCCCACAATACAAAGAAGATACAATTGATATTGGAGATAAGGAATAATGTTTCGATATCCGGTTAGTTAATTTAAGGGAAGGAGGTTTTGGGAGTGAAATTACCGCCATATATTACAGGGTTGAAAGCAATACATTTAAATTCCCATAATGAAAATGAAACAAAGAGAATATTTTATGATGTATTGAGGAGATGTAAATGTGAAATAGTAGAATGGATACAACCACACTATCCAAAAAAATTTTTTGAAGTGAAAGTGATAATAGACAATAAGAAATTTATTATTTTATTACATGAGTTTTATCCTTTCTTAGCTTTTGCGGATAAAAATGTAGAAGGAGAAATTATTTTTAGTTTTATTGATATGCCCATATTAGAAAGTGAGTTTGAAGCGTACTATCAAGTGTTATCGAAAGTTTATTTAGAAAAGCCTTTTATACCTAAGGAACACGACTTAACAGAAGAAGAATTAAAAGATGCTAAATATTGGCGACCAGAAAATATCGGTGAAATAATTTTTAATGTTTGGGATTGAATATTAAAGGGGGCGATTGTTAATTATTGGCTATCCGAAAATTAAACAACTTTAAAACCACCTATCGAATTAATCGGTAGGTGGTTGCTGCATTTTTAGGAGCAAAATTAAATGATATTATTATCATTACACATATAGTTTTATGAATATTATCAAAACCATACCACTAAATAAAGAAAATACCTATGTTGTTGCCCTTTTGGGATAGAATACTATATTTATTAAATCTTGTTTAAAAAATAAAACTATTATAAACATTAGAATCTATTTTAGGGATGTTAGGCTAACTATACCAAGCGATTCAAGATTTTATCTTAGTAAATTTCAAGGTTAATCTGTAAGTAAATAAGTGAATTTTCAGTTTTACATAAGTGTAAATTTCATAGCTGAATAGTCTAGAAGATGAGAAATAATTATAGGAGCTGAGAGGTGTTTTGAATTTCTTTGTATCGAAGAAGGATAAGTTGCTTGGGGATTATAAGAATATACGACAAATAGCCTTGCTAATTAATTTTTTTTGAGCAAGGCTAAGTTTTAGATGTTTTTTTATTAGGACTTTAGAACGCCCATTTTTTGTAAAACGGAATCCATTTTCTTGCTATTAAGCCAGTCTATAATTGGAAGTTTGCTTTCGTATTTTTGTTCGTGTTCCATATTAGTTAAGGCTTCTTTTGCTATGTAATCGTTACGCTCTTTTCTTTGCTTAGATTTTTCAGCGAACATTTTCATAAAATGAGCGGGATTACTTATTTCAGCTTGATTATATTCAAACCATTCAACGCATTTTTCAAAATCCCATCTTTGATAACGGTCAATTTTTTTCGACATTCTTAAGGCTATAGTATAAGCATCCTGTTCTGTTAAATATGTTACTGGTTGACTTGTTATATAGCGATATGCTTTTTTCTGATCTTTACTTAAATAATCATTTAAATCTTGTGATCTATCAGTAGTGTTTTGTGCAGTATTATTTGGTTTTTCTAGTTCTTCAAAATTTAAAATATCTATGCCATTAGATAAAATATTCTTTTTCTCATGCTTGGATTCAACAGCTTTTTTAAAGAGCTTTTTCTTTAAAAATTTAGTGAAAGTAGAACATACATCAATTGCTACAGCCCATTTCACCTTGAAATATTCAATGATTTTTAAGTAATTGTTATGTAGAGCTAAAATGTAAATTGAAGGGGCAATTTTACCATGTCTTCGTACTTTGATTTGTTGGCATACTCCCAAGTCCTGTAACCAATTAAATATGTAGTTAATAATTGGTTTTGAAATACCTGATTTTTTGCTGATATGATCTTGCTTTACTTGAGAATACCCTTCTTGTACCAAATAGGATAAAACAGTTTCTAATGCTTCATATTTTCGTTTGGTAAGATAATCTTTTGTAGTAACACCCTCATATTCTAGGACAATATTATCAATATAAGTAGTAACTTTCTTGATTGCTTGATTAATAGCCCCGGGTGTTTGGGATAAGTGTTTGATTCGGGGACTTAATTCGGTTTTTGCTCGACTGAGCAAAAAGTTGTGCAATAACACAGAAAAAACGGATGAGATGCTAGAAAACGGAAAACCGCAGTGGAAAGCGTTTGATAGAAAGGAATTAAAATTTGAAGACGTAATGCGTTTTCTTATTATCATGGATGAAGCACATCATTTAATAAATACGAGTGAACGTAGTCAACATGCGGTGGATTTCACGATTAAGTTTAGCCGAGAAGCACGTAAATATTTTGCAGGGATTGTATTTGCAAGTCATTCTATCCGAGACTTTGTGCCAGAGGATGCAAGTGTAGCAGCAGTAGAAAAAATTAAGACACTCTTTGAGCTTACGCAGTACAAATTTATTATGCAACAAGACAGCAACAATCTAGACATGTTACGACGAGTGTTTGCGGGGCAAATCAGTACAAGTGAACTGAATGAAATACCGTTTTTACCAACAGGAGATGTGCTCTTATGTATCAGTGCCGTAAAGAATATTTTATTTAAAGTCGATGTGACAGAAGAAGAGTTAGCGGTATTTGGAGGAGGGGCGTAATTCATGCATCTTGTACTGAAGATGATTCCGAAAAAGTGGATCGTTGTGATTGCTCTGAGTCTACTTTTTCTCCTTTGAACCTTTCTTATAGGAGCTACCATGACACTAATCGGTGGAATGGAAGGGAATAAAAAACAAGGGGATATTACATACCCGCAAGGTGGTATGGGGACAGCAAATGTTTCGGCTGAAGTGTTGAAATGGGAACCTACCATTCGGAAGTATGCGCAGGAATTTGGTGTAGAAGCGTTTGTTCCATTAATGTTGGCTCAAATGATGCAGGAGAGTGGCGGACGTGGACTGGATCCTATGCAAAGCTCAGAAGGAGCTTACAACACAAAGTATTGTAAAGCACCAAATTGTATCACAGATCCAGACTATAGTATTTGGGCAGGTGTTCAGGAATTTAAGCATGCAATTGAGCGAGCGGGAGTCACGGGACCAGGTGATATGGATCACATAAAAACCGCTTTGCAGGCCTACAACTGTGTGACACGTTCTTAACTGAAAAGGTTAAGCACTGATATGAAATCAGGAGAACTACTATTTCGAGAAGTCAAATGAAAGGGTAACGCCTGGAAGGGCTTCCTCTGATACTCCGACATGCATGATGCAGTGGATAAGAACTGTAAGTGTGTGAAGCTCGGTAAAGTCGGCCGAGAGCTACCGTAAAGTACGGAAGTACTACGAAAGTTGTCCAGAGGTGGATGATGTAGCCTATAGGTCGGGAGTCTACAAAACACTCATGGGTAGAATGGATTCACAAAAACCATCGGTAGGCAGAATCTGACGAATCTCCGAATGTACGGGTCTAGAACGCTTAACACATAGAAATGTGTGTGCCACGGGCGTGGCGTTGGTGTGGGTAAGTAAGAATAGTTGTTATGAAAACCCATATGTCGTTACAGGCGGCATCCAGTCAACAGGCTTAAAGGAGAGCCCTAAAAGTGTCATGAACAGATAGAAGTAGTGGAACGTGGAAAGCCACCAACATGGAGAACTTATCTTTGGTGAAGTGTTTAAGGGGAAAATGTTTGTGAGATTAGCGCACATATAACCTTTATTTATGGTGGTGAGAGTGATGGCACAGTACCTATGAAATGATGGAAACATCATGAAGGGATGGCCATTAGTCTGAAGAAGATTGACCAACCATTTTATGAGGCAAATCAGTCGAATTATAAGGTTCTTGTGAGACTAAAAAAGGTTAACTCTGAAAGGAGCACCGACTTATAAAGAAAACTGCGAAGCTTAGACACGCTGAATACTATGATATGCAGTCCGTTCTGGACGGTTTATATCAGCAAAGTCGAAATGGAGACAACTTTTATAAGCTAATAGAGCTTATGACGATGGATGAAAATATCAAATTGGCATATCGAAACATTAAAAGAAATATGGGGAGTGTAACAGCTGGAGTCGATGGGATGACCATCAACGACATAAAATTGCTTTTAACAGCTGAAGTGATAGAACAGGTTAAATCAATGTTCTCTTGGTACAAACCACAAGCGGTTAGGCGAGTTTTTATACCGAAACCTAATGGTAAAAAGAGACCTCTTGGAATACCAACAATATGGGATAGACTGTTTCAACAGTGTATCTTACAAATCCTTGAACCTATATGTGAAGCAAAGTTTCATGCTCATAGTTATGGGTTCCGTCCAAACCGAAGTACACATCATGCATTAGCAAGAGTGAAATCTTTGGTGAACAGTCAAGGAAGAGGTTTTCACTACTGTGTGGACATAGATATCAAAGGATTCTTTGACAATGTAAATCACGGAAAGCTCATGAAACAGCTATGGAACATGGGTATAAGAGATAAAAAATTACTTTCTATCATTTCAAGTTTGTTAAAAGCAGAGATCATTAATGAAGGTTTCCCGAATAAGGGGACTCCGCAAGGAGGCATTTTAAGTCCTCTTCTTTCTAACGTGGTTTTAAACGAGTTAGATTGGTGGATTAGTGACCAATGGGAGACCATAGAGACTAAACATCCATATGTGGCGAGACAAGATAAGTATAGAGCATTAAAGAAAAGTAATTTGAAGGAATGCTTTCTCATTAGATATGCAGATGATTTCAAAATATTATGTCGTAACTACTCAACGGCTCTTAAGATGTTTGAAGCGACAAAAGATTTTCTCAAAACGCGGCTACAGCTTGAAATTAGCACTGAGAAATCCCAAATTGTCAACTTACAGAAGAAGTCTAGTGACTTCTTGGGATTCACTATTAAGGCACGGAAAAAGAGAAATCGGCATGTTGCTCATAGCAGGATGTGTCAAAAAGCCAGAGAAAATGCCTACGGAAAATTGAAGGAAGCCATCAAGAAAATAAGTAAAAAGCAGACGCCAGAGGCAGTATGGCATTACAACACAGTTGTGATGGGCATACAAAATTATTATGCGGCTGCAACCCATATTAATAAAGATTTAGATCAAATGAGTTGCCATCTCATAAGAACACTCTATAACCGACTGAGGCGAGATTGGAAAAGAGCCACTAAGCACGATATTTCATCCGCTTTGAGAAAAAGGTATCGGAACTATAATCCGAAACTCTATAAAATTCAACATATTGTACTAATCCCGATTCACGCACAAAAGCATAAATCAGCAAGGAATTTTACCCAATCTATTTCAAATTATACCGAAGAAGGTAGGGCGGAAATTCACGATACCTTGAAAGCTATTGATAAAGAAACACTTAGACATGTGCAACGATTTTATATGAATCATCGAACCGTAGAATATAACGACAATCGTATTTCAAAATTTGTAGCACAGTATGGAAGATGTGCAATTACTAAACAGGAATTGGGTCTAATTGGTTGGCACTGCCACCATAAAATTCCGTTGGAATTTGGCGGGAAAGACGACTATGAAAACCTGATAATTGTGCTAGAAGATATACATGTCGCAATTCATCATGATGATTCAGAGAAGGCAAAATCCATCTTAGCCAACTATGAAATAGAAGAAGAAAAGAAGCAAATGTTCGATAAGCTAAGAATACTTGCGAATCGAGCACCTATCTTCTCTTTAATATAAAAGTTAGGTCAATTGAATCAGATGGAACGCCGTATGAGGGGAAACTCTCACGTACGGTGTGAAGTGGGGGAAAAGGTGAAGATAACTTCAAATCCTTACCTATCACTATTTGGAACAGGATTCTTTGATTTTATTGCAAAAAACGGGGGGAAATACACAAAAGAATTAGCAATTCAGTTCTCCGCAGAAACATATCAGAAGGTAAAACATACGGGTATGTATCGTTGTGTAAGACCAGAGATGATACCCTATGGGGCATGTTATGGCGACGCCGTGCGCCCGTAGAGGGAGCAAGAGAACATGGTGATTGCAAACCATTAGGTCTTCC